>JAOUJR010000059.1 GCA_029883145.1 Nitrospirota bacterium | reverse complement strand
TATGGTAGATGATAGTCAATTTTTCTTAATGTATGCAGGAATTCTATTGAAAAGGTTCGGCTTCACTGTCATACCTGCTGAAAATTGGGTAGAGGCACTTAAACTTTTAAAGATCATCGAACCTGATATTATCTTGTTAGATGTGAGAATGAAAATGGTGGATGGCATTAAAATCTTAAAGCATCTCAAAGAGGATAAACATACATCTCATATCCCGGTTATTATGGTATCCGTTGATTCGAGTAAAGAAACTATAGAACAATGCAAGAAATTAGGATGTGCTGGGTATCTCATAAAACCTGTAAAGATAGACAAGCTCTACTACATTATAGAAGAGTCTTTGTTTCCATTTTTAGGAACGAAAAGAAGACATTTAAGGGTTCTGTTCAACGAGAAGGTAATTGTAGCCTACAAGGGAAAACCCCACGAGCTTTATGCTGAAACCCTATCCGAGGGAGGTATTTTTGTAAGGAAAAAGGACAGTTTTCCGTTAGGTTCGGAAGTTGAGGTAACGCTTTCTTTAAAAGATGGGGAGTCGATTCACTTAAAAGGCACGGTCATTTATTTGAAAGAGCTTTTTGGTAATATATTCAAACTTCCACCAGGTATGGCAATAGAATTCAAAGAAGTTACACCCAATAAAGCTAAACTGTTAAAAGATTATATCGAATATTTAATAGCTCATGATATTTTTGATGGTCAGGAAGAACCAGTAATAGAAATGTAACCTCCTTCTCCTTCAAGCATCTTTATTGCCCTTTCTACTTTTTATCTCACATCAGAATTATTTTTGGTTAAGTAAACAGCGTCTGTGTTAGTATTGAACATGCTTCTCAAAAAAATCTCTGAAACAAACATGGAACAGGTTTTACGCCACGCTGTTGACGCACTTAAAAACGGCAGCATAATTGCATATCCAACGGAGACATTTTACGGTCTCGGAACTAAGTTCGATATGGAAGACTCACTCAAAAGACTTTATGATATTAAACAAAGGCCAAAAGAAAAGCCGATGCCACTGATTATCGGGAATAATAAACTGCTCTCTGTTGTTGCAGTTAATGTAAACCAAATAGCTTTATCTTTCATAGAAAAGTTCTGGCCCGGTCCCCTTACCTTAATCCTCCCTGCAAAGAAAAATCTATCAGAATATATTACCGCAGGCACCGGTAAGGTTGCAGTCAGAATTCCCGGAGAATCATTCGCCCTCTCACTTGCAAAAACTGCGGATTTCCCTATTAGTGCAACAAGCGCAAATCTATCCGGCATGCCACCTGCGCAGGACACAGAGGCTGTTATAAGATATTTTGGAGATAAGATAGACCTCATTTTTGACAGTGGCTCCAGCACTGGCGGACTGCCTTCAACGATAGTGGATGTAATAGGGGATGAAATTAATATCTTAAGGGAAGGGGCGATAAGCAGGGAATCAATAAAAATATTTTTGAATACCCTTGACTTTCTTTAAGCTTTAGATAAGAATATCTTTACCTTACAGGTGCTGAAATGCTTAATAGGGAATCCTGTGAAATACAGGAGCGGTCCCGCCGCTGTAATCCCGACTCCTTTTAATAGGAGTAAATGCCTTTGCTTTTATATACCACTGGTCGTAACGACTGGGAAGGTTAGTGAAGGTCGGAAGAGCCAGAATACCTGCCTGTGAACAGCAAAATCCTTCCCGCGGAGGAAGGAGGGGATGAAGGAAATCAGGGTGCAATCCTCAGGACCAATGATGGTTTCTGAGGATTTTTTGTTTTTGGATGAATCATTGATAATATTGTGTAAAAGAAAGCATAAATGAAAAAACTAATAATTTTAATCTTACTTCTCATTTCTTATTTCTTATTTCCCATGCTTGTTTATGCAGGCGATATACCAAATCGCATAATTTCCCTTTCACCAAACGTGACGGAAATTCTTTTTGCGATGGGACTTGGTGATAAAATTGTTGGAGTAACAAACTTCTGTGACTATCCTGAAGAGGCAAAGAAAAAACCAAAGATTGGAGGCATGTCCAACCCCTCATTGGAAGCAGTTGTTTCATTAAAACCTGACATTGTTGTGATGACTACTGACGGTAACCCAAAAGAGTTTGAGGAAAGATTACGTTCTTTAAAGATAAGAACTTATGTATTTAAAGCACGGCGCCTCTCAGAACTCCCGATGGGTATTAGAGAACTGGGTCTCACACTTGGTGTGAAAGATAGGGGAGAAACACTTGCAAAAGAGCTCGAAGGCACCATGAACAAAGTGGTTCATTCATCACTCATTACCCCTCACTCATCACCGAAAAAGAAAGTCCTTTTCATCATCTGGCCAGAACCATTAATAGTCGCCGGACCTGGTACCCTTATAGATGATGTAATTACTCTTCTTGGTGCTGAGAATATAGCAGCAAAAGCAAAGACTTCATATCCAAAATATTCAATAGAAGAAATCATCCGTCAGGCTCCAGATGTCATTTTTATTGGTAAAGGACACACAGACATAAAAGAGGTCTCAGAGAATCTCCTTAAAAGGATTGCTTCAGTTCCGGCAGTTAAATATCATGCTGTCTGTTATATAAGCGATAGCATATACAGGCTTGGTCCAAGGGTTGTTCAGGGCATTAAGGAAATGGCCATATGCCTAAAATAAAAATCTCAATACTAATCTTAATCTCGGTCATCATTTTACTGGTCTCTCTTTGCCTTGGCCCAAGAGTAATAAATCCTTTGAGCTTGGATGATCTGGAAAAAGAGATAATGCTGTCAATAAGACTCCCGAGGTTTATTGTTGCAGTCCTTATGGGAATGGCCCTTGGAGCCTCAGGTGCCGTGCTCCAGGGCATATTAAGAAACCCGCTTGCCGACCCTTACATACTCGGGATTTCAAGCGGTGCATCACTAACCGCAGCGTTTGGACTTATATCAGGATATTATTTCCTTGGCAAATTCACTATACCATTGACAGCATTTATTGGCGCCTCTGTCGTGAGTATAATAGTCAGCGCATTTGGGTGGAAACGCGGGGGACTCTGGCCTGAACGGCTTTTACTTGCAGGTGTCGGCCTGAGTTTCCTCTTCCAGGCAGTTCTTATGCTTCTTATAAGCACCTCTCCTGATGAGGGCATGAGAAGGGCAGTGCTCTGGATATTTGGAGACCTCTCGATTGCGGACTGGTCTCTGATTCCGTATGGTTTTGTATTGGTTATCCTGGGTCTTGGTATCTCCATCTCCCGCTCAAAGGCACTCAATGCATTAGTTCTCGGTGATGAATTCGCACACAGCCTCGGGTTTTCAGTATACAAAGAAAGGGTGCTTCTCTTTTTATCTGTTGTACTCATGACTGCAGCATCTGTATCACTCGGGGGCATAATCGGTTTCATTGGCCTCCTCATGCCTCACATTGTGAGGTTCTCAATTGGTGCTGACAACAGGTTCTTAATACCTGCATCTGCTCTTTGTGGTGGAGCTTTTCTGTGTGTTGCAGACCTCATAGGAAAATTAATCATGCCGCCAGCAGAAATTCCTTCAGGGATTATAACTGCCATTATTGGTTCACCATATTTTCTTTATCTGTTAAGGAGAAAAGATGTCCTCAACCTATAACCATACCATCCTTCAGCTTGATAATGTGACGTTTCAGTACCCCGGCGATAAAACGTTCATCACTCATCTGACCTTCTCTGTGGGTAATGCTGAGTTCATCGGGCTATTAGGTGCAAATGGTTCGGGGAAATCAACCATCCTAAAACTTGCAAGCGGGATATTAAAGCCATCTGAAGGGTCAGTAAGTCTCTGGGGTAAGCCTTTGCATTCTTATAAGAACAAAGATAGGGCGAAACTGTTATGCTACCTTCCACAGCTCCTTGATATCAATGTGCCCTTTACCGTCAGGGAGGTGGTGAGTATGGGGCTTTATCCATATGATATACACCCTGAGATGAGCGCAGATGAAGCCATTGAGATAGTCGGACTCAAAGAAAAATCAGGGTCATATATCAGAAATCTCAGCGGCGGTGAAAAAAGGAGAACTTTTATTGCGATGACCCTTCTTCAGGGCGCAGGGCTTTTACTTTTAGATGAACCACTTGCAAACCTTGATATAAAATACCAGATAGAGATTCTGCGGTTACTCGGTGAATTGAAGGAGAAAAAAAATATCTCGATAATCATGGCGCTTCATGATATAAATATCGCATTACAGTTCGAGAAGGTGATGCTCATTAAAGATGGCAAAGTACTCGGTGCAGGAAACCCTGGGGCAGTCCTGACAAAAGACTTGCTTAAAGAGGCTTTTGATGTAAATATTGCTGTAAAAAAACATGATTCTGGAGGAGCATATATAAGCTATGGGAATAATTTCTGAGCGCGGTGAAGATGTTTACAGGCTTACAGAAGAACTTAAAATACAGGAAAGAAAGATAATTGATTTCAGCACTTCTGTAAATCCACTTGGTGTATCGAAAAAGGTAAAGGCAGAGATACGGAAACATCTCAAGTATCTTCATAACTACCCTGACTCTGAGGCAATAAGATTAAAGAAAAGGCTTGCTCAATACCACGGGATTGACCCTGAGATGATACTTTGTGGCAACGGAAGCACCGAACTTATCTATCTTATTGCAAGAACGTTGAAACCAAAGAAAGTCCTTATACCAGCTCCGACATTTTCAGAATACGAAAGGGCAACGATAAGAGCACAGAGCATGGAGCATGGAGCACAGATAAAATACTTTGTTCTTAAAAAAGAAAATAATTGGAGTATAAATCCTGATGAATTTATCACGTTTATGAAAGACTGTAATATGGCTTTTCTCTGCAACCCGAACAATCCAACCGGATTGCTCCTCGGGAAAGATTCAGTCCTGAAGATTGCAGAGGCAGCCAGGGATTTAAAATGTTATCTAATTGTCGATGAGGCATTTATAGATTTCTGTCAGGGGACTGTCCCGGATTTACCGCCGAGCCAGAGGCAAGGGGTAGAATCGGGACTGTCCCTATTTTCAGTGATAAAGGAAGTAGAAAATAATCCTTATCTTATTGTCTTGAGGTCAATGTCACTATTTTACTCCCTTCCCGGATTGAGGCTTGGATATGGTGTCTTCCCCCAGCATCTTATTGACAGGCTAAAAGAAAACAAGGAACCATGGACTGTAAACAGTCTTGCACAGAGGGCGGCAGTTGTTGCACTGAAAGATAGGGTATATCGAGAGGGAACTTTCAGACTGATGAAGGAAGAGAAGAGATTTCTTGAAAAAAGTTTTAAGAAAATAGGCATTGAGTTTTTCCATACTGATGCGAATTTCTATCTAATAAAGATAAACAATGCATATGAGATATGCCAGCACCTGAAGAAAAAAGGTATCCTTGTCAGGGATTGTTCAAACTTCAAAGGTCTTGACAATACGTACATAAGAGTTGCGGTGAAATCACACAGGGAAAATACGATTCTTACAAAAGAGCTTTCAAAAATATTTAATAATTCAGAATAAATGGTAAGAGTTATTAGGGATTTCATGAGTAAGACCTCACAAATTGTCATTCCCGCAAAAGCGGGAATCCAGGAAGAAATTGGATATCTGATCAAGTCCAGCGTAATAGAAAATGCTTTTAATGTGTTATTACTTATGAACTTTTTAGTATCTGAAAGGAGGTGAGAGTAAATTTAAGAATTATAGATAACGCAATAAATGCTTTTACATTGTCATTGCGAGCCCGAAGGGCGTGGCAATCCCCTTTTCTTGAGATTGCTTCGTCGCTCTACTCCTCGCAATGACACTTGACTTAATGCGTTTGTATTAGTATCTAAAATCTTTAACTGGCTGGAAGTCAGAGAAGTGGAGTGAAAGTCTCCTGCTGCCCCGCAGCCGTGATGGGAACGAAAGCCCCGATTTAAATCCACTGGTCGTAACGACTGGGAAGGTGGGTAAGTAGGTTGCCCTGAGCCGGAAGACCTATCCAGACCAAAAGGAGCGCAGAGTTAAGAGTTCGGAGTTATGAGTTAAGAGCACGAACAGAAGACTCTAAAAAAATAATAATCCAAAAGTTTTTCTCGAGGGAGGAAAAATGAGAAATTTTCTTCAGTTTTCAGTTTTTAGCGGTCGGTTTTCAAGATGTATTTTATGTATTTCACTATCCTTTACTTTTTACCTGTCACTTGTCACCTCTGTTTTTGCAGTGGAGAACATAAAGATCGAAGAGGTTGTTGTCACAGCAACAAAAATAGAAGAACCTTTTGAAGAGACAACAAGCGCTGTGACAGTGATTAAAAGTGAAGATATTAAGAAGATGAATGTCGAGTTTGTCACAGATGTCCTCAGAAAGATTCCTGAACTGAATCTTGTACAAAATGGAGGTACTGGAAAGGTTGCTACCGTCATTCTGCGTGGCGGCAATTCGTCATCTACCCTTATAATGATAGACGGAATAAAGGTAAACAGTACTACCACAGGTTCATTTGATTTTTCTGGTATCAATGTGGATGACATAGAAAGAATTGAGATAGTAAAAGGTCCTCAGAGCACTATATATGGCTCAGAGGCAATGGCAGGGGTTATCAACATTATCACAAAAAAGGGGGAAGGCAAACCCAAAATAGATACTTCTTTTGAATCAGGATCATTCGGAACCTTTAAGCCATCAATGACGATTTCAGGCGGTGATAAGAAATTAAACTATAGACTCACAGGTACTTATTTTTATACAGACGGCATATCAGCTGCAAAACAGGGAAGCGAAAGGGACGGGTACAAGAATACATCCATCTCAGGAAAGTTCGGTTTCAGACCAACAGAAAATTTTGAATTAGAACTCACAGGCAGATATTATTCTGACAGGTCTGAACTCGACGGTTTTGATTTTTTTGAAAGAAAGGCCGTTGATAACTTAAACTTTGTCCAGCATGGAACCCACTATTTACTTTCAGGGAAAGCAAAGTTCTATCTTTCCAACATATGGGAGCAGATAGTGACATTATCAACAGTATCAGATTCTCTGAAGTTTAGGGACCCTGTTATTACATTTAACAACACTGACATAATTACCAGTATGGACACAATAGACTGGCAGCATAATTTCTATCTATCAGATATCTATACACTCACTGCAGGTGCTGAGTACAGAAAAGAAAAAGGTGAAAATAAAGGAAATTTTGATAGGTCTCTTGATAACAAAGCCCTCTATCTCAACAATAAACTGATGCTCCTTAAAGAAGATCTTGTGCTTAATGCCGGGGTGAGATATGACGACCATGAAACCTTTGGCAGTAAGGCTACCTACAGGATAGGTGCACTCTATAATTTCAGGCAGATGGCACTCCGGGTCAAGAGCAGTTATGGTACAGGCTTCAGAGCCCCTAAATTCAATGAGCTTTTTTTCCCTTTTTACGGCAATCCGGATCTAAAGCCTGAAGAAAGCAACGCATGGGAAATTGGCATGGAAAAAGATTTTTTTGAAAATAGAATTACTATATCTCTTACCTATTTTGACCAGAGATATAAAAACCTTATCCAAACAGACTCTCTCACTTTTACTGCGGCAAATATTGCAAGGGCAGAAGTGAAAGGAGTCGAGGTCAATGCTGCATTAAAAGTGACTGAAAATATAAATATCAAAGCAGGTTATACTTTCCTTGACACTGAGGATAAGGATACAGGACAGAGGTTACCTTTGAGACCGGAAGATAAAGTAAATATATCGGCAGAGTTTTATACAAAAGATATGTCCGTAGTTGCAAACTATACGTTTGTCAGTAAAAGGTTTGATTCTTCGGCAGCAAGGAACCTCCCTTCGTATTCTCTTGTGAATCTGGCAGGTAATTACAGGGTTACAAAATGGCTCACACTTTTTGCAAGGATTGACAACTTATTTGACGCGCACTATGAGGAAGTAGGCAGCTTTGGTACTCCTGGATTTTCCATATTCGGAGGGATAAAGGTAACGTCTCTTTAGGATTGATAATTTATGAGTACAAAGACAAAATACTTTATGTCATTTAATTTGTCATTCCTGCGGAGGCAGGAATCCAGTATTTTCGGTATTTTTCACAGAGCTACATACCTGGATTCCCGCTTTCGCGGGAATGACGAGGATGGAAGGCTATTCTGGAAAGCATTTCTAAAGAAAGGCAACCTGATTTTAGAATTGTTTCAAATCTGTCCAAAAGTTATTAAATTTCAAAATGTTATTTGTTAAGGGATGGGCTTTTCAGATTATTTTGGACAGTAATGTGAGTAAGAACTCTATGAAATTTCGAATGAACATACTCCTCTCTGTTGTCCTTCATGTGACAATTATTGCTCTTGCTTTCGCAGTAAATCTTAGTGACATAACGTATCGCGTCCCTACAGATTACATATTTGTTTCTATATTCAAAGAAGTGACTGATGTGACAAAAACAATTTCTCAAGACACAAAGAAACATAGGAAAAATATTCCATCTCGACTTAGCTCTCTCAATCGAGATGAAATTGTAAATGACAGGGTTTACAAAGACAAGGCATCAACAGTTCCAACTCGTAATGACAATATGTTTCTCGATGAAACCTCAACTCTTCCGTCAAATGAAAGATACAAAAAATATGCAGTAACAACAGGTCTTACCCACGAGAGAAGCAGATCCTCTGAGCTAACAGCAAAGTCATTTTCAGGTAAACCAATTCAAAGAGGCGATACAGGATATAATCC
>JAOUJR010000405.1 GCA_029883145.1 Nitrospirota bacterium | reverse complement strand
CATAATCATACTTGCGATAGCTTTTTATTTCATCAACCGCTCTCTTCAGTCTTTTTTCTATCTCTTCCTTTGAATTAGCCATTCGCCTTTCGAGTCTTCTTTTCAATATCTCCATGGAAGGTGGAAGTACAAAGATATACACGCCTCCCCTGTATTTCTTTTTTAGTTGCTTTGCGCCTTGTGTATCTATATCGAGAATGACGTCAGTACCGGATCGAATGAGGTTTGCAATCCTCTTTTTTGAGGTACCATACAATTCTCCGTGAATCTTTGCCCACTCCATAAATTTACCTTTATCAACCATTGACCTGAATTCGTTCCTGCTTATAAATGTGTAGTCCCTGTCATTTACTTCCCTATACCGCGGAGCACGCGTGGTATAAGAAACAGAATGTGTGATATGCGGAAGGGTAGAGGTCAATTTTTTGCAGAGTGTCGTTTTCCCAGCACCCGAAGGTGCAGAGACTATGAACAGACTTCCTTTACCTTTCTTCTTCTGCAAAGGAACCCTTTCCTTCAAGGAATCTCTGAGTAATCGTTTCCGCCTGAAGAGCTGACAGGATAATATGATCGCTGTCTGTGACAATGATCGATCGGGTGCGCCTGCCCTCAGTCGCATCAATCAATTTTCCCCGTTTTTTAGCCTCCTCACGGAGCCTTTTCATGGGTGCAGAACCAGGCGTCACAATTGCGACAACTTTCGATGCAGCGATGACATTGCCAAAACCTATATTTACTAACACAGGACTTAAATCACCTTTTTTCATAATTCACTCCTTAGAGGAAAACTCTAAATCCTCAGCACCAAAATCTAAACAAATTCAAAATTCCAATGTATCAAATATGGTTAGAATTTTAACCATTTGGATTTGTTTCGAATTTAGGATTTCGAATTTAGGATTTATCAAATTCATTGTATGTTCTGTGCCTGTTCTCTCATTTTCTCAATCTCAGTCTTCATTTCTACGGTAAGGCTGGATATGGTGTAATCGCTCAATTTATAGGAGAGAGTATTTACCTCTCTGCTTATCTCCTGGAGGAGAAAATCGAGCTTTCTCCCTATCACATTGCTTTCACTCAGTGTTTCTATAAACTGTTTTAAATGGTTTTCTATCCTGCTTATTTCCTCTGCTATATCAAGTTTCTCTGACATTATTGCAGCCTCTTGCAGTATCCTCGTACTATCTGTTTCTCCACCTTGAAGAAGTGACTTCAGTTTTTCAGAGAATTTATCTATAGATTTTGTCAGCACCTGAGGTGCGAGTGAACTTATTTTGTAAATCAAAGCATTCAACGACTTTGCTCTCTCAGCAAGCTCCTCTGAGAGGAGTTTCCCTTCCAATATCCTCATTGCTTCAAGATTGGAAAGAGCTTCATTAAAGGCAACATAGAGCGCATCAAGATTGTATCGGGGCTCTTCCTCGATGAGGAGTTCCTTGTATCCAACAAGAGTGTCTATATGTATCTGTCCCGGAATAGACAATTCTTTTTGCAATTCTTGGAATGCGGTATATATCTTTTTCGCCACTTCCTTATTAATGGTGAGATGGGTAAGCTTTTGGTCATTTGTGATGACAGAGATATCGAACTTCCCTCTATGAAATCTCTCTTTAAGAATAGTTCTCAGAGGAATCTCGCGGTGGCTCAAAAAAGAAGGTAGTTTAATTGATATGTCAATAAACCGGTGATTAAGAGAACGGATTTCAATTTTAAAACCGTTACTCTCTGCGCTCCCAAAGCCTGTCATGCTTTGAACCATAATTATACACTATAAACAAGTTGGTCAATTTAGTCAAATTTTTCAAAAAAATCCAGTAGTTAAGCGGAAGGCACAATAAGTCCATTTTTAAAGAAAGAATAAATGGAAGGCTTTTTTGCCTGAACTGAAATTATATATAATTGATTTCAAAAGAGTTATATATCATTGATTTCAAAAGAGCTTGAAAAATAGGCTAATAATTGGCTAAAATCAATAGCTAAATCTTTGTGGAGGGAAAAATGGCTGGTACAGTTGAAATTAGATGGCATGGAAGAGGAGGTCAGGGAACGGTGACTGCAGCTAAAGTGCTCGCAGATGCCTGCTTGAGTGGAGGAAGACATGTGCAGGCATTCCCTGAATATGGTCCTGAAAGGGCAGGAGCTCCGCTCAGGGCATATAACAGAGTAAGCT
>JAOUJR010000058.1 GCA_029883145.1 Nitrospirota bacterium | reverse complement strand
TATGTCGAATTGTCACCATGGATAATCTTTGTGTTGACATTAATTCTTGTTGCAGCATCAGCATACGTCTATTACACTAGAAGGAAGAAATGAATTGAGATAGGATTCAAGAGACCAGGAAGTCAGATACGCAAAAATACTTAACCCTTGAACTCTTAAAACCTTTTTAGATTTGGCTATGAATTTTCAGGAGCTATTAAACATAATGGAGAAACTTCGGAGCAAAAAGGGGTGCCCCTGGGATAAGGAGCAGACGAGGGAATCACTTAAACCATTTATTATTGAAGAGGCATACGAGCTTATTGAGGCAATAGAGGAAGGTGATCCGGAAAAAATAAAAGAAGAGCTTGGAGACCTCATGTTTCAGATAGTCTTTCAATGTCAGATAGCGAAGGAGAAGAACGAATTTGAGATGTCAGATGTAATCAGGAATATTACTAAAAAGATGATTGCAAGGCATCCCCATGTGTTTGGAAGAGCAAATTATAAAACTACAGATGAGGTTCTTCTGCACTGGGAAGAGCAAAAAAAGCGTGAGGGTAAAATTCGCACATCTATCCTTGAAGGGGTCCCGGAAACATTGCCATCACTGCTGCGTGCCCATCGACTTCAGAATAGGGCAGCACAAGTCGGGTTTGATTGGGACAAAGTCGAAGAAGTAGTACAGAAGCTCGATGAAGAGATAAAGGAATTTAAAAACGCAGTTAATACAAAAAAACGCGATGAGATTGAAGACGAGCTTGGAGACATATTATTTATGATTGTCAATATTTCGAGATTTACAGGTGTCAATCCGGAAGATGCACTGAGGAAAACAATAAGCAAGTTTATTTCACGATTCCGTTACATAGAACGTACTTCAGCAAATCAGGGGAGAAACCTCTCCGACATGACACTAAAAGAAATGGATGTATTATGGGATGAAGCAAAGGATAAAGATAATAAAGGATAATAAAGATAGAAAGAAGTAGCCGTTGTTTTATTTGGTATACTTGACAAAAAAAAATGTTCTCTGGTAATATTACTCTTTCTTTATAATCTTATTTTTGTTAAGATAAATATCTTGGAGGTAAAGTGCCTACTGTTGCTCAGTTAATAAAAAATGGGCGTGAGAAGGTGAAGAGGAAAACAAAAAGCCCTGCATTAAGAAACTGTCCTCAGAAAAGAGGAGTATGTGTGAGGGTTTATACCACGACGCCCAAAAAGCCAAACTCGGCACTGAGAAAAGTTGCAAGGGTAAGGCTTATGAATGCGATGGAAGTCACCGCATATATACCGGGAGTCGGGCATAATCTTCAGGAGCATTCTATTGTCATGATAAGAGGAGGGAGAGTAAAAGACCTCCCCGGAGTAAGGTACCACATTATCAGGGGTACGCTCGATTCTATGGGAGTTGCTGACAGGAGACAGGGAAGGTCAAAGTACGGAGCAAAAAGGCCTAAATAGATAGAAGGATTATATAATGCCGAGAAGAAGACTTGTAGAAAAAAAGAATATTTTACCTGACCCGAAATACAACAGCAAACTTGTGAGCAAGTTTATAAGTGCAATAATGAAGGATGGGAAGAAGGCTACAGCAGAGAAAGTTTTCTATGGTGCATTCGACGTGATAAAGAAAAAAACCGGAAGCGATCCTATTAAAGTGTTCAAAACATCAATGGAAAATATAAAACCTCTTGTGGAAGTGAAACCAAGGAGGGTCGGTGGCGCAACGTATCAGGTCCCGGTCGAAATAAAACCACAGAGGCGTACAGCTCTTGCTATCAGATGGATTATCAAATATTCACGGGACAGAAGTGAGAAGACGATGCAGGAGAAACTTGCAGGAGAGTTATTGGATGGGTTTAACAACACTGGGTCTTCTATAAAAAAGAAAGAAGATACCCATAAAATGGCAGAAGCTAATAAGGCGTTTGCCCATTATAGATGGTAAGAAAGATAGAGGAGAAAATAGTTGTCAAAATTCCCATTAGAAAAGACTCGAAATATTGGCATTATGGCGCACATAGATGCGGGGAAGACTACTACGACCGAGCGAATCCTCTATTACACTGGTGTTACCTATAAAATGGGTGAGGTTGACGAGGGCACTGCTGTTATGGACTGGATGGTCCAGGAGCAAGAGAGAGGCATAACTATTACCTCTGCTGCAACGACATGTTTCTGGAAAGACCATAGAATTAATATCATAGATACGCCCGGTCATGTCGATTTCACCATCGAGGTCGAAAGGTCTTTAAGGGTTCTTGATGGTGCTGTTGCGCTCTTCGATTCTGTGGCAGGTGTCGAACCACAATCAGAGACAGTCTGGAGGCAGGCAGATAAGTATGGTGTTCCAAGAATTGCGTTTATGAATAAAATGGATAGAGTGGGTGCTGATTTTCATACGAGTGTAAATAGCATGATAGAACGCCTCGGTGCAAACCCTGTTCCCATTCATATACCAATGGGGTCTGAGGATAAATTCAGGGGACCTATAGATCTTGTCAGGATGAAAGCGATATATTTTGATGATGAAACATTAGGTGCAAAGTATACTGAAGGTGATATTCCGGACCAGCTTATGCCTTATGCACTTGAATACAGGGAAAAAATGCTGGAGGCCTTAGCCGATGTTGATGATACTCTCTTGGAGAAATTTCTGAGCAAAGAAGAAATTGAAGCAGATGAGATCAAAACAGCAATAAGGAAAGGTACTATAGAGATGAAGCTTACACCTATTTTCTGTGGCTCTGCATTCAGAAATAAGTGTATCCAGCTTTTACTCGATGCTATAGTTGATTATCTTCCCTCTCCACTTGATATACCACCTGTTGAGGGAGTAATGCCAGATAATGGTTCTAAGGTGATAAGGCATGCTGAAGAAAATGAACCTTTTTCTGCTCTTGCGTTTAAGGTAATGACTGATCCCTTTGTAGGGCAACTCACTTTCATAAGGGTTTATTCAGGGGTACTCAGTGCAGGTTCCTACGTATATAATTCAACAAAAGATATAAGGGAAAGAGTTGGAAGGCTTCTGAAGATGCACGCGAACAAGCGTGAAGAGATAAAAGAGGTATCCGCGGGTGATATCGCAGCAGTGGTAGGATTGAGAAATACACTTACAGGTGATACCTTATGTGACGAAAAGAACCCTATTTCCCTTGGTTCGATGGAATTCCCGGAGCCGGTCATGTCTGTCGCAATTGAGCCAAAGACAAAGGCTGACCATGAGAAACTTTCTCAGTCACTCAATAAACTTGCTCAGGAAGACCCCTCATTTAAGGTCTCATTTAATGAAGATACAGGGCAGACGATTATATCCGGTATGGGAGAACTTCATCTGGAGATTATTGTGGACAGGTTGTTGAGAGAATTTAAAGTGAGCGCAAATGTTGGGAAACCACAGGTTGCTTATAAAGAGACAATTAGGTCAGTCTCGAAGGCAGAGGGGAAATATGTCAGGCAGAGTGGAGGACGTGGACAATATGGCCATGTTTTCTTAGAAGTTGAGCCGTTAGAAGACGGTGAGGAATTTGAATTTGAGAATGCGATTGTCGGCGGCGTCATTCCAAGGGAATATATACCTGCAGTCGAAAAAGGGGTAAGAGAGGCAACATACAGAGGAATTCTTGCAGGATACCCTGTTGTTGACATAAAAGCAACACTTTATGACGGTTCGTACCATGAGGTTGACTCTTCTGAAATGGCATTTAAGATAGCAGGTTCTATGGCATTCAGAGAGGCTGCAAAAAAGGCTCATCCTGTCCTTCTTGAACCATTCATGAGTGTTGAAGTTGTGACACCTGAAGAGTATATGGGTGATGTCATTGGGGACCTTAACTCACGCCGTGGAAAGATCCAAAGCATAGAGAGAAGGGGGAATGCCCAGGTAATAAAGTTGCAGGTACCACTTTCGGAAATGTTTGGTTATGCGACTGATTTAAGATCAAAGACTCAGGGCAGAGCAACATATACGATGCAGTTCTCACGTTATGATGAGGTTCCAAAAGGGATCTCTGAAGAAATTATTGCAAAAATAAAGGGCTAATCATAAGTGAATCGTTAACAGTGATTATTTGTTAGTTTTGAAACTGAACTCTAACAGCTAATAACTAAAAACGGGAGGAAATATGGCAAAGGCTAAATTTGAGAGAGTAAAGCCCCATGCAAACGTAGGGACGATAGGTCACATAGACCATGGCAAGACCACGTTGACATCCGCTATCACGAAGTATTTAGCAATGAAGGGGCAGGCACAGTACAGGTCATTTGACAGCATTGACAATGCGCCTGAGGAGAAGGCCAGGGGCATCACGATAGCGACGGCCCATATAGAGTATGAGACAGACAAGAGGCATTACGCACATGTAGACTGTCCTGGGCATGCTGATTACATAAAGAACATGATCACGGGAGCGGCACAGATGGATGGAGCGATACTTGTCGTAGGGTCGAATGATGGGCCGATGCCACAGACGAGGGAGCACGTGTTATTAGCGAGGCAGGTAGGGGTACCCTACATAGTAGTATTCATGAACAAAGTAGACATGGTAGATGACCCGGAGATTTTGGATTTAGTAGAGCTTGAGGTAAGGGAGCTTTTGACGAAGTATCAATTTCCTGGTGACAAGATACCGGTGATAAGGGGCAGTGCGCTGAAGGCGATGGAGAGTGCCAGTACTGATGGCAAGGCAGAGGAATTCAAGTGCATTCGGGACTTATTAGATGCGGTAGACAGTTACATACCGACGCCTGACAGGCCTATAGACAAGCCATTTTTAATGCCGATAGAGGATGTATTTTCCATATCAGGGCGTGGGACGGTAGTGACAGGAAGGGTAGAGCGTGGGATAGTGAAAGTAGGGGAAGAGGTAGAGATTGTAGGACTTGGGGAGACGAGGAAGACGGTAGCCACTGGGGTAGAGATGTTCAGGAAGCTTCTTGATGAAGGTCGCGCGGGGGACAACATAGGGGTATTACTTCGCGGGATAGGCAAGGACGAAGTAGAGAGGGGGCAGGTATTAGCGAAGCCTGGCAGCATCACTCCTCACACGAAGTTCAAGGCAGAGGTATATATATTGACGAAGGAAGAGGGAGGGAGGCACACACCATTTTTCAAGGGATACAGGCCTCAATTTTACTTCAGGACGACAGATGTCACTGGTGTAGCGCAATTACCTGAAGGGGTAGAGATGGTAATGCCTGGTGATAATGTAACTCTGGCGGTTGAGCTTATTTCACCGATAGCGATGGAGAGGGAGTTACGGTTTGCCATAAGAGAGGGCGGAAGGACTGTAGGCGCTGGTGTGGTGATTGAGGTGATCGCATAGTTTAATAGGTGAAAGTTTAAAGTTAAAAGTGAGAAAAACGTGAATCAGAAGATAAGAATAAAATTGAGAGCATATGACCACAGAATACTTGACAGGTCTGTGAAAGAGATAGTGGACACTGCACAGAGGACCGGAGCAAGAGTAGCAGGTCCTGTACCATTACCTACAAGAATAAGCAAAATAACTGTTCTCAGGTCTCCACATGTGGACAAAAAGTCAAGAGAACAGTTTGAGATAAGAACACATAAAAGGCTGATAGATATTTATGATCCAACTCCGCAGACTGTTGATGCCCTTATGAAATTAGAGCTCGCAGCTGGTGTTGATGTAGAGATAAAATTATGATTGGCATTCTCGGGAAAAAACTCGGCATGACACAGATATTTATCGATGACGGGAAAATATGCCCTGTGACTGTTGTTGAAGCAGGACCCTGTTGCGTGATTCAGGTGAAAACCTTAGAGAATGACGGATATGAGTCAGTAAAGATAGGTTTTATAGAGATAGAAGAAAAGAAATTAAATAAGCCCCTATCCGGGGTATTTAAACGAGCCGGGGTTAAACCTTACAGGATATTAAAGGAATTCCCTATGAGTGGGTTAAAAGTTGGTGAGTTTTTAACTGTGGGGAAATTTGTAAAAGGAGACAAGGTTTCTGTAACAGGTGTATCAAAGGGTAAAGGATTTCAGGGTGTGATGAAGAGACATCACTACGCTGGAGGACCGGGTTCACACGGCTCGATGTTCAATAGGGCGCCTGGTTCAATTGGTGCGAGTTCTTACCCCTCGAGGGTTTGGAAAAATACAGGACTTCCAGGCCATATGGGGTTTGAGAGAGTAACTTCTAAGAACCTCGAGATAATTGATGTGAAGTCTGACCAGAATATTCTCCTTATAAGAGGTGCTGTTCCGGGTGCGAAAGGTACCTACCTGGAGATAAGAAAGGAAGACTGACATGCCAGAGGTTCAGATAAAGGATAAGAGCAATAATACCGTTGGAAAGATGGAATTGCGTGATGATGTTTTTGGTGTCGATACGAAACCTACCGTAGTTCATCAAGCGGTAGTTAATTTTCTTGCAAATCAAAGGCAAGGTACCCATGCAACAAAGACAAAGGGTCTTGTCAGGGGAGGCGGCAAAAAGCCATGGAAACAGAAACATACAGGAAGGGCAAGGGCAGGTAGTATCCGCTCCCCTTTATGGAGAGGCGGAGGAATAGTCTTTGGACCGCAACCGAGGGATTATTCATATAACCTTCCCAAAAAGGTAAAGAAGCTTGCGTTAAAGACGGCACTTTCCATGAAGATGTCGGAAGGTGAGATTACAATTATAGATGGACTTTCAATTGATAAACCTAAAACGAAAGATATGGTTTCGATTTTGAAAAAATTCGGATTAGAAGGAAAAAGAACCCTTATCGTCATCCCTGAGAAGGATGAGGCGGTTACACTTTCTGCGAGGAATATCCCGGGAGTAAAGGTGGTCAGGGTTTCTGATTTGAACACCTATAATGTGCTCGTTCACGAGAGACTTATTATGACAAAAGATGCAATCAGCAGGTTTCACGTGGCGAGTGAGGGTGTTGAAGAATGAAGAGTGTATATACAATAATTAAAAAGCCTCTTTTTACCGAGAAAGGCAGCCATCTTAAGGAATCAGAAAATAAGATCCTGGTTGAGGTAAGCACTGATGCAAATAAACTTGAAATAAAAAAGGCTATCGAAGAGATTTTTAAGGTAAAAGTCGAGAAGGTTGCGACAGTAGCTGTGCATGGCAAATGGAAAAAATTAGGAAGATCTATTGGCAAAAGGCCTGATAGGAAGAAGGCATTGATTACTCTTAGAAAGGGTGAAAAACTCGATTTTATTGAGGGTGTATAATGGGGCTGAAGAAATATAGTCCAACATCACCGGGCAGGAGATCTCAGACTGTATCTGACTTTGTCGATATAACGACAGATAAGCCCTTTGAACCACTCCTGAGACCCCTGAGGAGGTCAGGTGGCAGGAACAACGTCGGGCGTGTTACTACCTGGCATAGAGGAGGGGGTAACAAAAGGGCATTGAGGAGTATAGATTTCAAAAGGGACAAGATAGGGGTTCCTGCAAAAGTTGAGACTATAGAATATGATCCAAACAGATCAGCAAGGATAGCCCTTCTTAAGTATAGAGATGGTGAGAAAAGATATATAATTGCGCCGTTAGGCATTCGGGTCGGAGATGAAGTTGTTTCAGGAAAAGAGGCTGAGATAAAGGTAGGGAATGCACTTCCCCTCAGTGATATGCCCTTAGGTACTTTTATTCATAACATTGAGCTACATCCAGGACAAGGTGCGAAGCTTGCAAGGAGTGCAGGCTCCTCAGTACAGATGATTGCTAAAGAAGAAAAATATGTTCAGGTGAAACTCTCATCAGGTGAGGTGCGTTTTATACTTTCGGGTTGTATGGCAACTATAGGGCAGGTGAGTAATCCTGACCACGAAAATATCTCTTATGGCAAGGCAGGCAGGATAAGGTGGTTGGGCAGAAAACCTCATGTGAGAGGTGTTGCAATGAACCCGGTAGACCATCCACTGGGTGGCGGTGAAGGGAAAGCCTCAGGTGGTCGTCCTGCATGCTCACCATGGGGGAAGCCTGAAGGAGTGAAAACGAGAAAGAATAAGAGAACGAATAGATTTATTATTAAGAGGAGGAAATAGATTGCCGAGGTCCCTAAAAAAAGGTCCATTTGTGGATGAAAAGCTTATGAAGAAGGTAAAGACAATGATGGAGACTGGTGAAAAGAAGCTTATAAAGACATGGTCGAGACGCTCTACGATTATACCTGAATTTATCGGATATACCTTTGCAGTACATAATGGGAAGAAGTTTATACCCGTGTATGTTACGGAGAATATGGTTGGTCATAAGCTTGGCGAATTTTCACCCACGAGGACATTTCGAAGCCATTCAGGTTCGGAGAAAGCTGCTGCTGCAAAAGGATAAATAGAGAATAACTATGGAATCAAAGGCAATATTAAAATATGCGAGGATGACGCCACGAAAGGCAAGGAGGGTTGTAGACCTGATAAGGGGTAAGCGTGCTGGTGATGCCCTTCTATCCCTTCGTTTTATGCCATATAGAGGTGCAAAATTTTTAGAAAAGCTTCTCAAATCGGCAATGTCTAATGCAGAACAGAAAAAGGCTACCGATCCTGAAGCAATGAAGATTGTAAAGGCATTAGTTGATCAAGGACCGGTAATGAAAAGGGTTGAACCGAGGGCAATGGGAAGAGCAAACGTTATCAGAAAGAGGACATGCCATATAACATTAGTTTTATCAGAAGAAAAATGATGAGGAGGTAGGTTTTGGGTCAAAAGACGCATCCTATAGGAGTTAGGCTTGGAATAATTAAAACCTGGGATTCGAGATGGTATCGCAAGAAAGGAT
>JAOUJR010000404.1 GCA_029883145.1 Nitrospirota bacterium | reverse complement strand
GAAGACCGACCACCCAATAAGGACTTTCAAGAACAAGAAAGAGTTTACTGCAAATGCCTCTAAGACATGCACCATGTGCCATACTGAAACACAGCTCAAGAAAAAACCAATTCATGGTGAAATAATTGCATCCAAAGTAACCACCTGTATTGAATGTCATGGCTCGCACTCGATCAAACGCATGTCAGAGTTGAAGCCACTGGTGAAAGAAAACCAACACTGCTTGACCTGTCACAAACATAAACTCAGTATGTCCCTGAAAAGCGGCGAATCACTCTCACTTTCTGTAGATGAATCTGTTATCAGAAAATCAGTACACAATAAACTCCAGTGCAGTGCTTGCCATATTGGTTTTTCGAAGACCGAACATCCGAAGAGGGTTTTTGAAAGCAAACGCAACTATTCTCTATCTGCGTCAGAGGTATGCAAGAAATGTCATGAAAATGCGAACAAACTATATGAAGAAAGTATTCATCTTGCCCAGCTTAAAAGCGGCAATCTCAAATCATCCACGTGTACAGACTGCCATGGCAGCCACTCAATGATAAAGGTAACGACAGATAAGATGCTGGGATTACTGTCATGTAATAAATGTCATGGTGAAATAAACAATGCATACAAAACAAGTGCCCACGGAGAGGCATTAACTAAAGCAAAGGAAAATGCTCCTACCTGTTCTTCCTGTCACAATGCACATGATATTAAGGTTACCGCAAGGACAACAAAGATGAAAGACACATGCCTTAAATGTCACAAAGACGCTGAAGCTCTCCATAAAAAGTGGCTTTCAAATCCTCCCATTACACTGTCTTCTTTTGCAGCGCTTCATTTTGATGTAATCACATGTACGACCTGTCATGCTGTTCCCAATGCAGGACGTGGGATCTATCTCAGTCTCTATGATAAGAAAACAGGAAAGCCTTTCCCTGAGGAAGAGGTATTGAAGCTCTTGGGTACAGATTCTTCAGGATTAGTAAAGAAGATAGACACCAATGGTGACGGGGGCATTGATGCACGTGAGCTATGGAACATAACGCAACAGTTAAATGGAAAAGGTGCAAATGTGACCTTCATAGGAAGAATGGATGTCCAAAAAGGCGCTGAAGCTCATCAGATTGCGGCAAAAACTAAAGCAGTAAAAGACTGTGAACAGTGTCATCGTGCAGACTCCAGCTACTTCAAAAACGTCTCAATTGTTCTTTTCAAGGCCGATGGAAGACCAACACTCTACACTGCACAGCAAGGAGTGCTCAACTCGCTATTTTCAGTATTGCCAGTGAACCAGTTCTATGCCCTTGGAAGTTCGAATATAAAACTGCTGGACATTCTGTTTATCCTTGCTGTAGTTGGTGGTTTATGTGTTCCCATAGGCCATATCACATTAAGGATAGTAACGAAACCACTCAGGCATTTGAGAAAGATGGGGAAGGGAGGTAAGAAATGACAAGAATATATCTTCATCCAATACCGATAAGGATCTGGCACTGGGTCAATGCTTTAGGTTTTATCATTCTGATTATCACAGGGATTCAGATGAGATACGGTAATATCATCAAGTTATTTTCCTTTGAGACAGCTGTTGATATCCACAGTTGGACCGGGTTTATTCTTATAGCCAATTACTGTATTTGGTTCTTCTATTATCTCCTCACATTCAAAATTAAGATATATATTCCCCCGGTAACCCATCCAATACAGTTTGCAAAAGAAAGCATCCGCCAGGCAAAATTTTATGGCTATGGGATTTTTGTCGGAGACCCCAATCCCCACCATCCTACACCAGACAATAAATTCAACCCCATGCAAAAAATATCATATCTGATGATCATGGCATCACTTATTCCTGTCCAGATCATCACAGGACTTTTTCTCTGGGATCCAAAACTCTTCTCTAAATGGATTAACCTTGTAGGCGGGATACAGATAGTGGATATGGTACATGTGCTTCTTTTCATATTCTTCAGCGCATTTATCGTTGTTCATTTTTACCTGGCTACCCTCGGACACACACCTCTTGCCCATATTAAGGCTATGTTTACAGGATATGAGGAAGAGGAGGAGGAAGAGGAACACGCACACGGCCACAGTCATTAAGAACGCTTAAGATGAATCGGGACAGCATTGTCCCGATTCATCTTATCTGGGACCCAGCATTTTAGATATCCAAAATCAGTCTTAAGTATC
>JAOUJR010000403.1 GCA_029883145.1 Nitrospirota bacterium | reverse complement strand
AAATAAAGGGATACTTACGAAAGAAGACCTTTTAAATGAACTAAAAGATACTATTACTAAGGTTAGTAAAGCACAATGAACACAACATGAAATTCATACTCACGCTCATTCTTTTTTTTATCTTGGCACCTCTCAATGCATGGGGCTTTGTACCTCATGAATATCCTGCAGTTTACACACACCAGATAGGATGCATATTCTATCTTATTGCGTTAATTTTCTTCTTGTGGGCCATTGTTCATCACAGGTTACATAAAGACCCTGGTTGGAGATACCTTTTTATTTCGGTTGTATTTTTTATCCTATGGGACCTCGATATTTTTATCAGTCGTCTTATAAAGATGTTTTGGCTTGAGCCAACTCAGACAATAGGGATCACAGAGAGATGGCAGTACTTCACACGATATATAAAAATAGAGAGCAAATTTGCAGGTCTCGAATACATCTATTACATAGGGAGATTTGACTTTATATTGCTTAATGTTGCGATGTTCTTTTTCTATATGGGGTTGAAAAAACATTTAGAAAAAATAGAGATTATGGAGAAAAAGGGAAACATAGCTACCATTTCCGCTATCGCTTTCTTGCCATTATTGCCGATAGTAACTACTGAGATAGCAGGCAATATCGTCTTTATAATTCTGTCTCTACTCTGCGTTATCACCAGTATTAAACTTTATAAAAATGACAGAGAGAATGTACTGTGGTATTACATGGTATGGCTTTCCTTAACTTATTTTGTGTTTTCACTTACCAGATCATTAGGCCATATTTTGATGCATACCCTTATTCCAACAGGAAACAAACATATTTGGGAAAATCTTTATCTCGAAGAAATTGGTGGGAGCCTTAACACCTCTACCCGTTTTTTAGTTGCTACTTTAACTCTATTCTTTATCTGGATATATAAATTATATCTTGGAATATCGGCAGACAAAAAGAAATTAGAGATTAGTGTGACAGACAGGACGATACTTATAGAACAATTAGAAAAAGATAAAATGGAACTCAAGGAACTGGATAAATTGAAGTCTGCCTTTTTAGCGAACGTATCTCATGAACTCCGTACCCCCATGAATTCTATTATCGGCTATACAGGACTCTTATTAGACAAGGTTGACGGCCCTATTAATGAAGAACAGGAAAAGAGCCTCAAAAAGGTGGCAACTAATGCCAGCCAACTTCTGCAATTGATAAATGCTGTACTCGATATATCCAGGATAGAGGCAAGGAAGATAGAAATAGAACCAAAGGAGCTCGACCTGAAATGGTTAATTGATTCCATTATCCCTACCTTTGAACCCCTGATGTTACAAAAAGGGCTTATGCTTACTATTAACACAGATAAGAATTTACCTCTTATCTATGGTGAAGTGGATAGGATTAGACAGATTTTGATAAACCTGTTATCCAATGCCGTTAAGTTCACCAATAAGGGTGGAATAACCATAAGCGCTAAGCCTTCTGAGCGGGGTATTAAACCTGGAGAGCCTCCTCTTTTTGCAGAGATCTGTGTTGAGGACACTGGTATAGGGATTAAAGAGGATGATCTCAATAAGATTTTTGATAAGTTCACACAGGTAGACTTCTCCTATATCCGTCAATATGAAGGTGCGGGTCTCGGACTCAGTATCGCCAGAGGACTGGTGGCATTGCATAAGGGTGTGATCTGGGCAACGAGTAAATATGGAGAGGGGAGCAAATTCTGTTTTACTATCCCTTTAAAAAAAGAAGTGTTTGAAAAGAAGACAAGCGAGCAATAAAACTCCGCACAGCACGGAGGATGAACAAAGAACGTTATCGGGAAAATCTTTAAAGCGAGGAAATAATGGAAGAGAATGAAAAAGGATTAACCAAAAAAATACTTATAGTAGATGACAATCAGGACAGCAGAGAGTTGGTAGTCAAGATACTTAAAAACAGGGGGTATCAATTAATTGAGGCAATCGATGGAGAAGATGCGTTAGAAAAAGCAATCGCAGAAAAGCCTGACCTTATACTTATGGATATCTCTATACCAAAGATCGATGGTTATGAAGTGACAAGAAGGCTCAAATCCCAGAAGGAGTTTAAATATACCCCTATTGTTGCGTTAACTGCCCATGCAATGAAAGGAGATAGAGAAAAGGCCATAGAGTGTGGTTGTGAAGGATATATAGCGAAACCTATAAATATCCATGAATTGCCTG
>JAOUJR010000402.1 GCA_029883145.1 Nitrospirota bacterium | reverse complement strand
CCTGAAAGCAATTTCTTAAAATTCTGTTCGCCATTTTTTCTTAAAAAACTGTCAGGATCTTCACCTTTGGGAAGGAGTAAGATTTTTATTCTGAAGTCACATTCAGAAAGGATAGACAGGGATCTTTTTGCAGCAGCAACACCTGCCTCATCACTATCAAAAACAAGTACTACCTTCCCAGTGAGTGGTTTGAGCCACTGTAAGTGCTGTTTATGAAGCCTCTGTAAGTGGCTATCTGGAGAATGTTGATGTTTTTGTTCGGAGTAACTCGATGTTAAGGCCGTACCAAGTGGTGCAACTGTAGTTTTAAAACCATATTGATGGCATACTATCGCATCAAGATAACCTTCAACGACAATAGCATAACCTTTTTTTCGTATCTCTTCTTTTGCAAGATTTAAGGCAAAGAGTGCCTCGCCTTTCTTGAATACTTCTGTCTCGGGAGTATTGAGGTATTTCGGGAGAGAGCTGTCCATAACCCTTCCACCAAAGGCAACCACATCATTCTGGTAATTGAATATGGGGAAGATGATACGTTTTCTGAATACATCTCTGTAACCTCTTTCATCAGAGAGGCCAAGACCTGCATCTTTGATAAGTGAATCGCTGAAGCCCATCTTCTTGAGATACTTAAAAAGACTATCTTTTTCATCAGGTGCATACCCTATGCAAAAATTGTGAATGGACTCCTCGTGAATACCCCTTTTCTTTAGATATGCCCGTGCTGCTTCTGAAACATTAAGAGTTTTTATAAAATAATTCATTGCCTCTTTGTTTACGTGGAGTATTTTATCGCGCTTTTCATAAAAATCTTTGCTCACCGTAAAGTCTGTTATCTTAATGCCAGCTTTTCTTGCAATATACCGTAGTGCTTCGCCGAATGAAAGGTTTTCATGTTTCATCAGAAAGCTCACGACATCGCCTCCGATTCCACATCCAAAACAGTGAAATATCTGCTTGGATTGGCTGACCATAAATGACGGGGTCTTCTCAGGGTGGAAAGGACAGAGGGCTTTGTAGTTCTGGCCCGATTTTTTTAAATTGACATAATCAGATATAAACTCAACAATGTCTATTTTATACTTTATTTCTTCAAGGAGTCTGTCAGATTTCATTAAGCTCAGTGACGAGTTGATTCAGACCGGCTGAATCTTCTGAAGCCGGAGCATTCAAGAATTTCTAATGACTCACCTTTAGAGAGTTCGTCTATGAGTAAATTCAGACCGAGTGTATCACTCGAAATATGTCCGGCGATGATGACATTCAGATGGTGCTTTTCTGCTTCTTTACGGTGGTCTTCGCTGATGTGCATCCCTACTATTGTGTTTACTCCGCTTGTGGTAAGGCTTTCAAATATGTCCTTTGCTCCCTCTGTGCCACCTGTCATATCTACAAAGATTTTCCCTGCTTTTCTATTCTTCTGGCCGAGAGTAATCTTGGGGCCGACGCTATGAAGACATGAATCTTTGTACTCAGGAATACTCTTGAGTATGTCGAGTACATCGGCGACAAAATAAGGTTTCTTTTCATCGAACAGTCGCTGGAGATAACTTGCAACCATGTTGTCAGCTGGTGTATGAAGACAGAGGAACGGAATATTGAGAAGCTTTGCTGCATCAACTGCCCTTGTATGGTTCGCAGGCATCAATCTTCGCTCTACTTCCTTTATCCTCCCATCCATGAGTCCTTCTGCAATATTAATTGGGACGCCAAATTTATTCAAAATATCAGACTGCATCTGCATCACGCTGTAAAGGTTTGCGTATGCTCTTCCTTCAGGATGGTGTGAGAGGAGAAGATCAACACGACTGCCTTTTGATTTGAGGTTATCAGCAAGGAGTATCTCACCGACTTCAATATCAATACCAACGAGGATACTTTTAATCTCTTCTTCACCTGTGCCGTGAAGAATTCTTGAATCAGAATAAGGATTCTGGAGGGATTCTGTATCAAAAAACTCTTTCTCGTCAGGTTTAAGTTCATTAAACTCTTTTTCCCTGCGTAGGAGATCTTTTGCGGCAGCTTCCTTGCCACGAGGATCATTCTCGAGGCCGATTTCTATAGCTTTTCTGTAAATATATTTCAGTTTCATGTTTTATCCAACAGTTCTTTTACGCGCTGGTTTACAACATTTCCATCTGCGACTCCTTTTACACGGGGCATAAGGAGGCGCATAACCTTACCCATGTCTTTT
>JAOUJR010000057.1 GCA_029883145.1 Nitrospirota bacterium | reverse complement strand
GAGTAGTGCGACACCACCAGGACCGTACCCTTCATAGAAGGATTCCTCATAAGATACTCCGGGAAGTTCACCTGTACCCTTCATAATAGCCCTCTTTATATTATCATGGGGCATGTTCACATCTTTTGCCTTTTCTATCGCAGTCCTCAGTCTCGGATTTCCAGTAAGGTCCCCCCCTCCAAGCCTTGCAGCAACCGTAATCTCTTTCGCTATTTTGGAAAAAACCTTTCCTTTCTTTGCATCAACCTGTGATTTCTTATGCTTAATTTGTGCCCATTTTGAATGCCCTGACACCGCAATCCTCCGAACAAATTATTCTATATTATTTTGGAGTATGTTTGGTTATTGTAATCTGATTATTGGCTTTATCACTTAACTCATTTGTTACACATTCAATCAAGTGCCAATTTTATGATAATTCTATAGTAACTCTACTGTCAAGCCTCAATTCCATATTCTTTAATCTTTGTGAGGAGTGTCTTATAGCTCACGTGAAGCACTTCAGCAGCCCTGCTCTTATTCCCTTTTGTGTCTCTGAGGGCATTCACAATACGCTGGGTTTCTGCAATCCTTAATGCTTCTTTTGCTGTATCCCCAAGAGTTCCTTCCATAGGGGTAGCCCGCTGGCTGAGAATAATATGCTCCTGTGTGATCATTTCTCCATCACAAAGGATAATAGCCCGCTCTATGGTATTTTCGAGTTCCCTTACATTCCCTTTCCAGTGATAGCTCATAAGCATATCGAGCGCCTCTTTTGAGATAGTCTTTAGAGAAGTCTTAATCTCAAGGCAGTATTTATTTATGAAATATTTTACAAGGAGAGGAATGTCTTCTCTCCTTTCCCTCAATGGTGGTATCTTTATCGGAAATACATTCAGTCTGTAGAACAGGTCTTCTCTAAATTTCTTTTCTTCTACTTCCTTTTCAAGATCTTTATTACTTGCCGCAACAATCCTTACATTGACATGGATGCCTTTCACACCCCCTACTCTCTCTATCTCACCGTCTTCAATCGCCCTGAGAACCTTTGACTGAAGAGCGAGGTCCATATCACCAATTTCATCGAGGAATATTGTTCCCTTATCAGCAAGCTCCAGCTTGCCTAATTTCCTTGCATCTGCCCCTGTAAATGCACCTTTTTCATGTCCAAAAAGCTCAGATTCAAGGAGTTCTCTCGGTATTGCTGCACAATTAATCGGCACAAATGGATAATTCCTTCGATTACTCAGGTTATGCAGTGCCCTCGCAAAGAGCTCTTTTCCTGTGCCACTTTCGCCAAGCAGGAGCACTGTTGTTTTTGTCGGTGCGACTTTTTGCACCATTTGCACAACATTTTCTATTCCCTCACTTCCACCGACAATTCTCGGGAACCCAAACTTAGATGCAAATTCCTCTTTCAACAAAATATTCTCTGTAAGAAGTCTCTGTGTCTCGAGTGCTCTCTTTATGAGCATAAGGAGGTGTTCTGTATCAAAAGGTTTTGTAATAAAGTCAAATGCACCTCCTTTCATAGCTTCAACAGCTACCTCAACAGAGCCAAACGCAGTCATGACAATAACAGGTATGAGCTGATTCTCTTCTTTTGAAACCTTAAGGATATCTATACCATCTTTTTTAGGAAGCTTAAGGTCTGTAAGGACAAGGTCTATTTTGCTCTCTTTCAGGTGCTTCATACCCTCTATGCCGTCTCTCGCAATGATAACCCTGTAGCCTTCAGATTCGAGAGTCTCCTTCAGCATCTCTGACATTGATTCTTTGTCTTCTACTACAAGAATAGTCTCCATAAACTATTCACTCCCTTAGAATGCCCCGTATAAAATTCTAACGATGTTCATATCCTCGCTTCTCTCAGGGCATCCTTACAGGGACATACCCTCCTGTCTGGGATAAGATGAAAGGTCTCTATTAATAAATCACTTACTTGTCCGGTAACTCTTCTCATCATTTCTACAACTTCTGTTGTGGTAAGCCTTTTCTCTGTTATCCCTGCAGCATAATTTGTCACCACTGCAACACATGCAAAACAAAGTTCCCCTTCCCGTGCAAGTGATGCCTCGGGCATTACTGTCATCCCCACGACATCAGCACCAATGCTCTTAAAAAATGCAATCTCAGCTTTGGTCTCAAGCCTCGGTCCATCCACACATACAAATGTACCTGATTTCATCAATGCTATCCCTGATTTTTTACCTGCTTTAAAAATAGATTTTCTCATTTCATTGCAGTATGGTTCTGTAAAGTCTATATGGACAACGTCATCACTGTCATAAAACGTTGACTTCCTCCCTTTTGTCATATCGATAATCTGATCAGGAATCACGATCGTTCCTGGATTCATCTCAGAACTTATCCCGCCTACTGCATTCACTGATATAATCCTTTCCACGCCAAGTTCCTTGAACCCCCAGATATTTGCCCTGTAGTTTATCTGGTGAGGAGGGATATGATGCGGTGAGCCATGACGCGGAAGGAATATAACCTTTACACCTGATAGTTCTCCCAGTCGGTAGGTATCTGAAGGATCACCAAAGGGAGTTGTCATCTTCTTATATTCAGTAATGGTGAAGCCTGGTATATCATAAATACCGCTCCCTCCTACAACTCCTATCTTTACCATATTATTCGCATTCCTTGGCTTCTAAGTTTTTATGAATACATAATAGCAGATTATTAAAAATTGTAACAGCCTGTCTCCGCCTCGCCAAACTTCTTCAACCTCTGATATAATTCGATATGCTCGATAACAACCTTCTTTTAAAGGTTCTGAAGAAAACTCTCTCATCCGGCGGTGACTATGCAGATATATTTGTTGAGCACAAAAAGGTAGTTCTTATTCATCTTGAAGACAACAGGATTGAAAAAGTAATTACAGGTGTTGACTCTGGTGCGGGCATCCGCCTCATCTATAATGGCAAGTCGGCCTATGCATACAGTAATGACCTCTCCGAAAAATCCTTATTGACCGCTGCATCTGAGGTATACAAGGCTGCATCTGGCACAATAACCAATGCTGTTGTTGATCTAAAAAACAAAACTTCACCTGTTTCATTTACTATTAAGCTATTCCCTAACGATATACCGATAGACAGAAAGATTTCGCTTGTGAGAAAGGCAAATACTGTCGCTCGGGGTTTTGACCACAGGATACAACAGGCAAGTGCAACCTATAATGATTTTATTCAGAAAGTTCAGATTGCAACATCAGACGGAACAATTACAGAAGATGAAAGGGTTCATACACTCACTTCAATTCATGTCATTGCATCAGATGGCAGTATTATACAGACAGGATACGAATTCTCAGGCGGTTTAATAGGTTTTGAGCTATTTGATGACATTGATATAGAAGAGTTAAGCCTTAAGGCAACAAAAAGGGCTGTGATGATGCTTTCTGCAAGAAGGGCGCCAGGAGGCAGGATGCCTGTGGTGATCTCATATGAGGCAGGTGGTACAATGATACATGAAGCCGTAGGCCACGGTCTTGAGGCTGACCTTGCGCAACAAGGACTCTCTATATACTCACAAAAAATAGGACAGAATATTGCATCACCTCTTATTACAGTAATCGATGATTCAACCATTGCACGTAAAAGAGGCTCCTTCAGGTTTGATGACGAAGGTATTCCCTCTCAACAGACCGTCCTTGTAGAAAATGGTATTTTGAAAAGCTATATGTACGATAGACTGACTGCGCGAAAAGATGGGGTCATATCAACAGGGAATGGCAGGAGACAATCATACCAGCATCGGCCTCTACCGCGTATGACCAACACCTATATCGTGCCAGGTACCATGTCCCCTGAAAAGATTATTAACTCTGTAGAGTATGGTCTCTTTGTAAAGAAAATGGGAGGTGGACAGGTAAATACTGTCACAGGTGATTTTGTCTTTGAGGTACAGGAAGGCTATCTTATCAGTAAAGGAAATATAGGCGAACCTGTGAGAGGTGCAACACTGGCAGGTAACGGACCAGATGTCTTGAAATCCATAGATATGGTTGGCTTTGATTTAGGATTTGCGATCGGGACATGCGGTAAGGATGCACAAGGAGTTCCTGTATCAGATGGAATGCCAACAATCAGAATACCAGAGATAGTAATTGGTGGTGCAGCGGTATAATACTGTGTCAATTTAAACACAACCGATGGATGAGAATCCACACATTATAAGCTTTAACCCCTTATTTTACAACATTTCTTAACTGGCATCATATTTGCTATATGATTTAAGTAATCATGCGACTCCAACGTACCTTAAAACATGAAGTTTGCTTTGAAGGCATAGGACTTCACACAGGAAAGCTCTCAAAGGTGTGCCTTAAACCAGCACCAAGGGACACAGGTATTGTATTAGTAAGGACAGACAAGGAGATGGTAATAAAGGCAACAATGGGATCTGTGATAGATACTGCCTTTTCGACTACTCTCGGGTATAATGGGGTAAAAATCAGGACCGTTGAACACATGCTTGCTGCCCTGTCTGGCCTGGGAATAGATAATGTCATTGCAGAAGTCAACGGACCTGAAATACCTATCCTTGACGGAAGCTCAATGGAGTTCTTAAGCATAATTCTCAAGGGGGGAATCGCAAAACAGGGCAAGAAAAGACCATACGTCAAGATAACACGTCCTATGGTCTTTACCGATGGTAACGCTGAAATTGCAGTGTTTCCTTATGAGGGGAAGCGACTCACCTACAGAATTCATTTTAATCATCACTTGCTCGGAGAGCAGCAGTTAAGCTTAGAACTCACAGAAGAAGTCTTTGCCAGGGAAATAGCTCCGGCAAGGACCTTCGGGTTTCTCAAGGATGTTGAGTACCTGAGGGCAAATGGATTTGCAAAAGGTGGTTCTCTTGATAATGCGATATTACTCAGCAGTGATGGCATACTCAATCCATCCGGTCTGAGGTTCAAAGACGAGTTTGTACGTCATAAAATGCTTGATTTAATCGGTGACTTTTCTCTGCTTGGATTTCCTATTTACGGACATATCTTTGCGAGTAAATCAGGCCATTCTGCAAACTTGAAGTTTCTGAAAAAGCTCTCTGCCTATCGGGATTGCTGGGAAATGCTCTCAGAACCAGAATTGGAGCAGCAATACGCCGTAATTCATACTTAAATATCTTTTATTTTCAATAAGTTGTAAATTTTACTTGAAATTTTACCCAGAATTGGGTTTCACTATTATGGAAGACCGCAAAAAGAAGAGGCTGGAGAATCTCTTCTCCAGCCAAAATCCTTTTTGCACATGTAAAGGAAAATTATTTCTTCTTTGCGGTCTTCTTTGCCGGCTTCTTTGCTGCCTTTTTCTTTGTTGCCATTAACTGTTCACCCCCTTTCTATCCCGCATTTACCTGTTGCAAAGGTAACCGCGGGCGACTCTGAGTTCAAAGCCTCCCTATCAACGTAATTCTTTTACCTGACAAAAGTCTTTTGAGGTTCGCATCCTTCTTCTTTTTCTTAAGTTTATAGTCGTCTTCGTCAACAAGAGTGCAGTTTATCTTTATATCAAACCTTCTTTCTATATCCTTAAGCTCCTTGGTGAGTAATGATAATGCGCCGATAACGTACAGATCGACAGTGCCTACATCCTCACCTTCTGCATACGGACCATAAAGAAAAGCAGCTTTTGCACCAGAAGCCCTCAAAACTGCCTTAAGTGCACCTGGTAATCCGAGAGACTTTGTGATAAGATTTTTGAGCTCAGCAAAGAGCGGGGATTCTTTGTTTGCCTGAAAATATTTGAGATTTACAATCTTTTCACTGTTCACTATACCCATTTGCTCAAGGTTGTCGAGTTCTCTCTTCACACCAGAAGGATTTTTCCTGAGAATTGTTGCGATCTCTCTGATATAGAATTGTTCGTCCGGGCTGTTCAGAAGGAGTGATAATACATCTGCTCTTATTGATGATGAGAATAAACTCTTTAACATTACTTAGTTTATATCACAATAGATTCTAATTGTCAACAAAAAAATTACATTTGAGAACATAAATTGCATTTTAGTGAACAACTGTTGTTTAATGCTATTTTTTGAACAATTGTTCTAAAATTATGAACTATCACTTCAGTCTCCAAGTGACCTTATCATCTTCCTTACCTTTCTGAGATTATGGGAATCATCGGATTCTCTCTTTTTTGGTGTCTCAAGAATTAAAGGGATATTTCTGAAGGAAGAATAGCAAATAAATATCTTTAATCCTTTCGATCCAATTTGTCCAATACCAATATGTTCATGCCTGTCAACGCCTGATCCAATATCTCCCTTTGAATCATTAAGATGGATAAGTTTTACATTGTCAAGACCGATATATTTTTCTATCTTGTCTGAAAAATTTTGTATGCCCTTATCATTTCTGATGTCATAGCCTGCAGCAAAAGCATGGCAGGTATCAATGCATATACCCTTTATTAATGATTCCTTAACGCCATTGATAATATCTGATAGGTTCTCTATCGTTGACGATATATCTCCTTTTTCTCCAGCGGTATTTTCTATAAGAAGACCTGCATTCCATTGACCCATTGCAGCAACCTCATTTAATGCATTAACTGCTCGTGACCTTGAAACATATTGGTCATCTCCCGATGCACTTCCTGGATGAAGTACCACATAGTCAGCACCCATTGTATCAGCCCTGTCCATTTCAATGACAAGCAGGTTGATAGATTTCTTTTTCAGACCACTATCTCTTGATGCCATATTGATTAAATATGATGTATGGATATACACAGGTGAGACATCAAAATGTGTTTTCATTGATTTAAATATTGCTGCTTCTTCTTGAGAAATAGATTTTACCGCCCATCCTCTTGGGTTGTGAGAAAATATCTGTACCGTAGTACACCCCAGGGCATGAGCCCTCTCTACACTCCGATGCAATCCCCCTGCAATAGAAGTATGGACACCAAGTTTACGCATTAAATATTCTCAAAATCTTAGTGTAGCTTAACCCTCTTCAAATGAAGAAGTATGTCAAGACCTATTAACGATCTAACTGATATCAATCTTATGAGATTATAATAAGAATTTAGTTGTTTTTAAAATTAAAATTATAAATAATTCTCTATGGAAGAACGGGAAGCAAAGATAATGTCCGAGATTTCTGAAGGAAATATTTCAGCATTTAAGGAAATTGTTGAACTCTACCAGAAACCTCTCATAAACTTTATCACAAGATTTATTGGAGATAAAACCATAACCGAAGACATAACTCAGTAGGTATTCATAAAGGTGTTCAAGGCTGCAAAGAATTACAAACCAAAATCAAAATTTAAAACGTGGCTTTTCACGATAGCCTCGAATCTCTGTTTAAATCAGATAAGGGATAATAAAAACCGTCCTCAAATAGTGGATATTTTTGAATTTAACGAGGCAGGATTCCTTGCGATAGCACCTTATGATTGTTGTCCAGAAAAGACACTTGAGAATAAAGAGCTTATGGATATTATTCGTGATTCAATCAGAGATCTACCCAAAAAACAGAGAATCGCATTGCTCCTTCAGAAATATGATGGTTTCTCCTACAGCGAAATTAGCCATATGATGGGATGCTCTGTTTCGGCTGTTGAATCATTGATACAGAGGGCGCGTCAGAATCTAAAGAAAACACTAACACTGTATCTTTAGCCTTCAGCAAATCCAATAGTTCGTTTATCCCCTTTCCTTCTCCCACCTGCCACCTACACCATGAACACCTAATCCTCCTGCACGGAACTGATCAATAATAATCTGATAGAACTGTGCCTGTTGTTCTCGGTTAAGCAGCATCTTCTCTTCCAAGATATGATCTATTACTTCCTCCTCGAGCTTCATCTGTAATGCTGTAACCTCTTCCATTTTTTGTGCAATGGCCATTTTATCAATTAGAGCGGAAAAGAGAAGACCGGCCAGGACACGCCTTTTATTACGTAATTCTTCCCTGAGCTGGGCTACTTTTGGCAAAAAAACCTTCCTTATCTCTCCCAATTTCTCCCTCTGCTCAATGGTTAGAGAAGGAATCAAATCCAGATACCCCCTAATCCTTTTGAAAGAAGGATTTGCCCTTTTAGCTAAATAGAGACGGAGTCCTATTAAAAATATAATTAAAAAAATACCTGAGAAAAAACCTGCAAAAAACGAATCTATCTCCACTTTTAGCCTCCTATCTGACCTTATTTAGAGGTGTTGGGTAAATTAACTGACCAAATGATTCTGGAGGGAAATCATTGAAGACATCCAGGAAAAATGTATGGATCGTTGTTGGCTTCAATGAAACATCAAACAGGTCTATCATCAAATTCCCTATGGATTTGACAAAGTCTCTTACCTTAATAGAAAGACCTTAATAGAAAGACCTTTTCTCTGGGATATCAACCTGGCATGGAGGACTTCCCAAAAATAGGGAGAAGGTTCTATATCTTCTATCTTGCCTATCAAATTCCAGACCCCCTTCATTTCATCAAGTTCTCGCATGCACTTCACACACTTTTCCAGATGCTGCCTGAGCTTTACTGCTTCCTCCATAGTTAATTCATTGTCCAGAAAGGCAGACAACTTTCTTCTCATATTTTTACAATCCTTCACTTGATCCTCCAAATTTTATTAAATCTCTTTCATAGATAACATTAAAATCTTATATATTAAAACACGAAGACTGGAAAAAACATTCGGTTATGTATAAATATTTATCCCCTTGACCGAAGGTTTTCTTAGAATTTTGTGTTTAAGTTATTGAAATAGATTCAATTCTGATTTCATTCGTCAAGCAGAGGTTGATATGGATTTTCTCTATATGCTTTTTCCTGTTTCAGGGGTTGAAACATACATATTTATTCCTCCCCTTGTCGCTCT
>JAOUJR010000401.1 GCA_029883145.1 Nitrospirota bacterium | reverse complement strand
GTCAAGGACACTCTCCACAGGGACGGATCCTGACCTGTATCTCTTGGATAGGTGTCCTGTTCATCGGATATTTTATCGTCCATAACCGCAGGAAATTCTATTCTGTTCTTTTTTGGTGCTTGAGTATGGCCAGCCTTATCATCGTTGTTCTTCTTCTTCGAAATCCTTCTTTTCTTTATCAGCCAACCACCCATCAGTTCACTTTCAGAGGAGGGGAGTTGTTCATCCATCTCAGCAATCTTTACTTCTACTTGCCGGATGTTTTGCCATCCTTTATCAAAGTGAATAACCTGGCTTATATCCCAAACTATGTGTGGCTTGCAGCTCTTCTTGCCTTTGTCCTCGTATATGTCTGGAAGAAAAAGTCACCAATTTCCATTAAAAGCCCACAAAAAAACCTTGGATTTTTTTCTTCCCATACTGTGACTCTAATAGGTCTTGCCGTGATTTTCTTCTGGCTTGTGCTTTATCCCCGAGTTATTCTCCTCTTTCCTGTACAGGCAGCCTATTCTTCCGGAGAAAAAATTTCTTTTTATAATCTTGGAAGCTATACAAGAATGAAAGAACCAGGGAAATTTGAGATCTTGCTGGATAGTCTTTTCTTGGATATGAACTTTACATCCTGGAGAGAAATAGAAAATCTGGAGATTGAATTTGGATCTTTGAAGGGAGAGTACCGAATCAGACTTCGATTTTTCGAGGAAGAGCTTTTTGATGGAATTGTATCCAGAGAGTTAAGGACACTCTTTCATCCTTCTCCATCAAGCTATCACTATAAAAACACCAACCTTTACAGGTTAAGAGTAGATTTAGAGAATCTATCAGATACAGATACAGCGAAGGATCCCTTCCATCTTTCCATCCGACCGATACGTTAATTATCAAAATCCCCCCGCCCAGAAACTACACTAAATCATCCATAAATATACGCAGGATTATGCAGTTTGGTATTTTTATTGCATACATATTTCCCGTATGCCTAATTTGGAGGGAAAGTCTACCTGGAATGAGGGTAGATGAACATAAAAGGAAGGAGAAATCATCCGTAAAGAGAAAAAAACTGTAAAAATTTTTAACAAAAATTCTTCCTATCCAGATTATTCAAAGGGGGATATCCATGCTTTGTGCTAAAAAAATTGTCATTTTTTTTATTGTTTTATTTATTCTTTTGTTTTTATTCTGAGTGTCATTGGTGAAGAAGGGAACTCCTAAGGTGCTATTTCCAATGTAGGGAGGGATGAATGAAGATTAGAGAAAAATGGGTTAATGAGAAAAACCCCTATCTATTCTTCTTCTTATTTTTTACATTTTTCTGCATAATCCTTCGCGCTGACGAACGAGACACATGGCATCAACCAGACAAAGTGATGGATGTAGTCGGTGTGAAACCCGGGATGATAATTGGCGAGGTAGGAGCTGGACATGGGTATTTCACGTTTCACCTCTCGCGTCGCGTAGGGGAATCCGGAAAGATCTATGCCAATGATATCGCTTCGAGAGCCCTGGCTTCTCTCCGTCGCAAGTGCGAAAGCGAAGGGATCACCAACATCGAGACCATCGTTGGAGAGGTCGAGGATCCTCTCCTCCCAAAGGGAATACTCGATATGGTCTTTATTGTGAATGCCTTCCATGATTTGGCAAAGCCAGTGGAATTACTGAATAACTTGGTTCCCAGTCTGAAACCTGATGCCCCAGTGGTCATCATCGACAGAGACCCAACCAAGTTCCGAGATTCGGCAGGACATTTTTTAACTGAGGAAGAGATACTCGAGAAGATCGAACAGAGTGATTTTGAATTAGATCGAATAGAGACCTTCCTCACCAAGCACAATATCTATGTCATAAGAGTTGGGAAGGAAATGCAGAAAATCAACGAGGAGGGAAAGTGTGGAATTAAAATATCAGGAAATAAAAGAGAGATGATATAGAAATGAGGAATAAAGGATAAGGTACAGATGAAGAAAAAAAACCAATTTTCATCAATTTTAATGAATGGGTGTTTAGCATTTGCCATTTTATTTTTTATAAGCGTTTGTAAAAGAAGCGCAGAGGATCAGAGTGTTACTGCCGGGATTAAAGGAATCCATGCGCTCCTCCTGGTCAGCGAGAATTATGGACTGAACTATTTCTTGATGCGGGATGTCTTTGATCAATTCGGGTGGAAGGTCACTCACACAGGCGTCTTGGAAAGCATAACAGC
>JAOUJR010000056.1 GCA_029883145.1 Nitrospirota bacterium | reverse complement strand
GTGCCATTTTGGAATATAAGTGTCACTTCACCATAGATGCCTTTGCCGAGATAGATGCGGTGTGCATAGTTTTTTGTAGAAGCAAGTACTATTTTAGACAGGGTGAGATACCCGGGATCGAGATTAATGCGCCTTTTACCTTCTGAAGACAAATCAGATTCAATCTCATTCGTCTTGAGTTTAATATCTGAGAGCAATTCGGGGTCAATAAGGTTCTTGAAGAAAATAATCTGCCTGAATAAAGGCCAACCAATTTCATCCTTGTAATAAGAAGAATAATCCCAGGGCAGGGCAGGGCTTATAAGTAAAATATCTCCAAAGTTTTTTATGAGAGTATTTTGTGACTGGTCAAAAATACCTGCATCTGAATAGAGTGTGCTTATGAAAAGGAGTGCTTTTTCAGGAGGCTTTATTTTCCCCATGGTTAATGTTCATTGATAAGGTTATTCAGTGCCTCAATAATCTGCGGAGAATCCCATTCTAAAGGGCCAATAACCTTTTTTTTCAGGATTCCATTTTTGTCGAATATGAAAGTCTCAGGAACACCAGTAACCATGAATTGTCGAGCAGCAGAGCCGTCAGGATTATGATATACGGGAAATGTATATCCGTTCTCTTTTATATAAATGAATGCCTTTTCCATATTGTCCCTGTAGAGGACAGTGAATAATTTAAATTTAGGATTCCCTGAGAAATATCTGTACAACCGCTCGATAGATGGCATTTCATCTTTGCACGTCTGACACCAGGAGGCCCAGAAGTTAATGAACACGACAGAGCCTTTTAATTCGGAAAGTAATAATTTGTTTTTGGAGATGTCAAAAAGTTCAATGTTCATAGAAGAAAGTTCTACAGGAGATGTCCTTGAGCGCTGCTGTTGCTGTACAATCAAAAAAATAATAATGATTCCAGAAATGAAGATGAGAGAAAGAATAAAAGCCTTATTTTTCAATATATATAACGCAAAATTTTAGATGAGAATTAGTTAACACCAGATACGAGAGAGGCTTCTTCGGCTTCAATGAATGCAGTAGAGTCACCTTCGAGGACAACGTTCACTCTATGTATGCCTCTAAACCTTCCCTTGAGGATTTCTTCAGAGAGTGGATCTTCTATTACTTTTTGTACTGCTCTTCTCATTGGTCGTGCACCATATAGAGGCTGATAGTAATGCTTTAGTATCCATTCCTTGACCTCAGGAGACACCTCGATGATAAGTTCCTGGTCAATAAGCATCCTGTTTGTCTCTTCAACGAGTAAGTCAATAATGGAGAGCAGATGTTCTTTTTCGAGCGCATGGAAAACAACTATTTCATCAACACGGTTTAAAAACTCCGGGTTGAATGTCTTTTTAAGTTCATGAAGTACATTCTCTTTCATCTTTTCATATATAAACTCAGATGAGCCTCTCTGGAAACCGAGAGGAGTTGCCTTTTCGATTAATCGAGCACCGACATTTGACGTCATGATTATTACCGTGTTCCTGAAATCAACCTTCCTTCCAAAGCTGTCTGTAAGTACTCCTTCATCAAGTACCTGAAGGAGTATGTTAAAGACATCCGGATGTGCTTTTTCAATTTCGTCAAAGAGTACGACAGAATAAGGTTTCTTTCTTATCTTTTCTGTAAGCTGGCCTCCTTCTTCATAACCTACATATCCTGGAGGGGCACCTGTCAGTCTTGAAACATTAAATCTTTCCAAATATTCAGACATATCTATCTTTATAAGTGCATTCTCATCATTGAACATAAACCATGCCAGAACTTTTGCAAGCTCTGTCTTGCCTACACCTGTAGGGCCAAGGAAGAAGAATGAGCCTATCGGTTTCTTGCTGGACTTAAGTCCCGCCCTTGACCTTCTTATTGCTCTTGAAACGGCCCTAAGCGCTTCTTCCTGACCTATTATCTTTTTGTGGAGTTCTTCCTCCATCCGTATGAGTTTCTCTGATTCCTTTTCTTCAAGTTTTGAAAGTGGTATGCCTGTCATCTTGGATACAGTGTATGCAATTTCCTCTTCCATAACAACAGGTATTTCCTTAATTATATTATCTCTCCATTGTTTGTATAATTCGTCATGAAGCTGTTTGAGTTTTTCTTCTTCTAACCGGGCGGATGAAGCCTTTTCAAGGTCATGGAGTTTTATATATAAATTTTTTTCTCTTGAAAACTTCTGTATATCAGCTTCGAGATCCTTCAGTTCATGGGGAGGAGTATATCTTTTTAATTTAATTCTTGACCCTGTCTCGTCTATTACATCTATTGCCTTGTCCGGCAGATACCTGTCAGAAATATATCTATCGGATAATCTTGCTGCAGCTTCAATTGCATCATCGCTTATCTTTACTTTGTGATGGATCTCATATCTGGGTCGGAGGCCTTTTAAAATGTCTATTGTACTTTCAACATTTGGTGACTGTATAGTAACTGGCTGGAATCTACGCTCGAGGGCACCATCTTTCTCAATGTATTTTCTGTACTCGTCAGGTGTCGTTGCACCGATGCACTGTATTTCTCCCCTTGAAAGAGCAGGTTTCAGCATGCTTGATGCGTCTACAGATCCTTCCGCAGCACCCGCGCCTATAAGGGTATGGAGCTCGTCAATAAAGAGTATGACATTGTCTGACTGGATTATTTCCTTCATCACAATTTTGAGTCTCTCTTCAAATTGACCTCTGTATTTTGTCCCTGCAATCAACGCACCGAGGTCGAGTGAGACAATGCGTTTTCCTAAAAGGCTGTCAGGCACATCACCCGAGATAATATTTTGTGCAAGCCCCTCCACTATCGCGGTCTTTCCCACACCAGGTTCACCAATAATTACAGGATTATTTTTAATTCTTCTGCCCAGTATTTGTATAAGACGCTCTATCTCGTCTTCTCTGTTTATCACAGGGTCAAGTTTTCCTTCCCGTGCCATGAGCGTAAGGTCTCTTCCAAACTCGTCAAGTGCAGGGGTTGTGCTCCTTCTTTCTTTTATATGTGTATGAGTTCTTAAGGAGAAGTTGATTGTGAGCTGTCTTGCCCCGAGAAGGTTTGCACCAAAGTTGCGAAGTATCTTGCCTCCTATGCCTTCCTCTTCCCTTATAAGTCCGAGAAGGATATGTTCACTCCCGATGTAATTGTGTCCGAGAAGTCTCGCTTCTTCAACAGCAAGTTCGAGAACTTTTTTTGCGCGTGGGGTAAAAGGTATATCACCGAAGGTCATGACATCTGTTCCCTGAGGAAGATTCCTCTCTATCTCAACTCGGACGTCTTCTCGGGTCAGACCCATTCTTTTCAGGATTGAGACAGGAATTCCATCTTCTTCTCTTAAGACAGCGAGTAAGAGATGTTCTGTACCGAGATAATCGTTCTGACGTTTTTCAGCTTCTTCCTTTGCATAAATAATTATTTTTCTTCCGCGCTCTGTAAACTTCTCAAACATTATTTCTCCTGAAATTTTTTACGCCGTCTATTGAATAGTATCTTTTTTTTGCGGAGAAAGTCAATAATGTTGGTTTAATGAATTTCAATATAAGGGAAAAAGTATGGTATTTCAAAAGAAGCGGATTCTTTTGAATCAGATCCGTGAACGATATTATGTTCGATGTCTGAACCAAAATCAGCCCTGATTGTACCAGGAGCTGCATCTTTCGGGTTCGTTGCACCCATCAATTCCCTGACTCTATGAATAACATTTTCTCCTTCGATTACCATCACCACGATTGGGCCTTCTGACATAAAATGAGTGAGGCTTTCGTAAAATGGTCTTTCCTTATGAACAATATAAAATCCTTTTGCCTCATCTTTTGCTATTTTGAGCATCTTCATTGCTGCAATCCTGAGACCGTTTTGTTCAAATCGCCTTATGACTTCACCAATTACTTTTTTCTTCACACCGTCAGGTTTCACTATTGATAAGGTCTTCTCCATCATTCCTCCTATTTTTGTGAGTTACCATTTTTTAGATTACGCAGTTTTAATTTTAAGGGGTAACATAAAAGACAAAGATAACTCACTGAACTCAAAAAATCGATTTAATGTTATAGTGATAATTTTTTTATTAATTTTCTTACAGATTCACATGATGTCCTGAAATGGGATTTTTCTTCCTTGGAAAGTTTTACCTCGATAATCTTTTCAACACCTTCTTTTCCGAGTATTACAGGGACACCCATGTAGATATCTTTTATGCCATATTCTCCATTAAGATAGGCAGCGCAGGGAAGCACACGTTTCTCATCGAGAAGGATTGATTTTATCATGTGAGATGATGCTGCAGCAGGTGCGTAATAAGCACTCCCTGATTTGAGAAGTGCAACTATTTCTGCACCTCCCTTTCTTGTCCTCTCTATCAATGCATCAGATTTCTTTTTTGTGAAAAGGTTTGCTATTGGTATTCCCTTCACGGCGGTAAAACTTGAAAGAGGTACCATATCATCACCATGTCCTCCGAGCACAAGTGCTTCAATATCTTGCGGTGATACATTGAATTCCCATGCAAGGAATGCAGTTAATCTTGCGGAATCAAGTATTCCTCCCATACCCATAACACGCTTGCAGGAAAACTCCGTTGTCTTCCATGCGAGGTATGTCATTACATCCATTGGATTGGTAACGATGATGATGATAGCAGTAGGAGATGTTTTTGAAATTTCACTACACGCATGCCTGACTACTTCTGCATTGGCATGAAGGAGGTCATCTCTTGACATCCCTGGTTTTCTGGGAAACCCTGCGGTAATCACCACAATGTCAGAGTTTGCGGTATCAGAATAATCATTCGTTCCTTTGATTAACGATGATGAATTCCAGAGTGGGCACGCCTCTGCAAGGTCAAGGGCTTTCCCCTGAGGAATCCCTTCTACTATATCAAAAAGGACAACATCAGCAATTCCTGATTGCACAATGAGAAGTGCGGTTGTCGCACCAACATTACCCGCACCTATTATCGATACTTTTTTTCTCATTGCGGTCTCATTATAAATGAAACAGAAAACCAATGGCAAGTAAACAATGTGAAGGGAAATCTTTACTTAGAGGGTTTCTTCCAAAGTTTCTTTAGGTAAAAGTTCAAGTTTTACCTTTGCGATTCTTTGACCTACCATTTCAATGATTTTTAATCTCTTATCTTCGATCTCAACTGTATCACCTGTCTGTGGTATCTTTTGAAGGAATGTGACAATAAAACCGCCAAGCGTTTCATATTCGGGTGATTCAGGGATTTCTATATTGTAATCCTCACCAAGATCCCTGATACTTATTGAGGCATCTATGATCATTGAACCATCACCGAGTTGAATGACAGGACTCTCGGTATCATATTCATCTCTGATTTCACCAACAATCTCTTCAATAAGATCCTCCAATGTCACAAGCCCTGAAACCGCTCCATATTCATCTATTGCTATTGCCATGTGAACCCTTTTTTTCTGCATTTCTCTCAACAAAATAGTTATCTTCATTGTTTCGGGTGTGTATATTGGAGGCTTGATGATTTTTCGTAAATCAACCTTACTCGTACTGGAAAGAATATTGAAAAAATCCTTAGCATAGAGAAACCCTCTGATATCATTTATATCTTTGCCTATGACAGGGTAACGGGAAAATTTTTCCTCGAATATGATTGATTTCACCTCATCTACAGACTTATTGATTCCTACGGTAACCATTTGTGGAGATGGAATCATTACTTCCTTCACAAAGGTGTCTGTAAATTCAAACACACTGTGGATGAGCTTCTTTTCTTCTGGTTCAAAGACTCCCTGTTCCCTGCCTTCCTCCAAAAGCAGTTTTAATTCTTCCTCAGAAATGTATTCTCGTTCAGTAAATGTCTTTTTACCAAAAGGCTTTAAAAGTATATTGGTGCTCATGGTAAGTATACGGACAAGTACTGTTGCAATTTTAGAGAATTTATCAATAGTCGGTGCGGTGATCATACCTAAGTTTTCTGGATTTGAAAGTGCAATGGATTTTGGAATCAGTTCACCAAATATAAGAGAAAAGTATGTAATGATGACGACAACAATGCCTATGGATATTGCCTCGCTGGATGCGGAAATGATTGGTATTGGAACATCTTTTAATAAGGGTTTGATAACCTTCACTGCAGCAGCACCCCCAACTGCAGATGCAATTGCCCCTGCAAAAGTAATCCCAATTTGAATTGTGGCGAGAAATCTATCGGGAGTTTCTCTTAGTTTATTCAGGATAATGGCATTTTTGTTGCCTTCTTCCATTAATTGTTTGATGCGTGACCTTCTTGAGGTAACTACTGCAATTTCTGAAGCTGCAAAGAAGCCATTAATTAAGATAAATATTGATATGAGAAGTATCTCAAGCCACATGTGTTTATTTTTTATCAGTCATAGATAATTGTGTATTGTGAAATGATGCTACCACTCTCTGAAATTATTGTATCTTTTTCAAGGTATCAATGATTGCATCTGCTACCTGTGAAGTGGTTGCGGCAGTAAGGTCTTCAGGATTCGGCTTCATATCATAGGTAAGATACCTGCCCTCTGCGATAACTGAGGCAATCGCCTTTTCTAATCTTTCTGCTGGTTTTGTTTCACCAATATGGTTGAGCATCATAACCCCGGATAGTATCATAGCCATAGGGTTTATTTTATTCAAGCCCTTGTATTTTGGCGCACTCCCGTGTGTGGGCTCGAAGACCGCAATGTCATCTCCGATGTTTGCACCTGGTGCAAGACCAAGTCCTCCGATAAGGCCTGCGGCAAGATCAGATATGATATCTCCATAGAGATTGGGAAGAACAATCACATCATAGAGCTTGGGCTTCTGTACGAGCTGCATACACATATTGTCAACTATCCTGTCTTCAAACTCGATATCTGCATATTCCTTTGCAACATTCCTTGCAGTTTCAAGAAATAGTCCGTCTGAATACTTCATTATATTTGCTTTGTGGACAGCGGTTACTTTTTTCCTTTTATTTTTTCTTGCATACTCGAATGCGAACCGTACAATCCTCTCTGTGGCATACACAGATATAGGTTTTATACTGATACCTGAATCGAATCTGATTTTCTTTCCTGTAGCATTGCTAATAAAGTCTATAAGCTGTTTTGTCTCTTCTGAATCCTTCTCGAATTCGATTCCCGCGTACAAGTCTTCAGTGTTTTCCCTGACGATCACGAGATCAATGTCTTTATATTTTGTCTTTGCGCCATTAAATGTTTTACATGGCCTTAAGCAACAATAAAGGTCGAGGTTTTGTCTAAGGGCAACATTCACACTCCTGAAGCCTGTTCCCACGGGCGTGGTAATAGGCCCTTTGAGTGCGACCTTATTCTTATTTATAGAATCTATGACTCTCTGAGGTAGTGGGGTTCCTTCTTTTTCAAATGCCGCCTGTCCTGCCTCCTGGATGTCCCATGTGATAGCAACACCCGTTGCTTCAATGACGCGTTGAGTGGCTTCGGAGATCTCAGGTCCTACACCATCTCCTCGAATTAATGTGACTGTATGCATTATGGATTTACTGTGAGTATTTTCTGTACAATCTCAGGATAAGTCGCAATGAATTTCAACTCATCATCTGTAAGGGGCTTTTGTGTGTGCAGATTGGCATACTGTACGAGTTCGAGAATCCTTCTTGCTTCATTGTCATCATGAAAATGTTTGCCAAGTTTGTCATAGACATACCTGAAGCCTTTAATGCCCCCATATTCTCCTGTGGTGATTATCCTTCCAGTTTCAAGAAGTTCTGGTTCGCCTCTTCCCACATCCTCAGGGTCATAAAGTTCATAGTTACGTCTGTCCTTAAGAGCTCCGTCTGCATGTATTCCTGATTCGTGAGCAAATGCATTTGCACCTACTCCCGGTTGATTTATCGGTATTGGAATATTGAATGCATATGATGCATATCTGCTGAGTTTCCATGCTTTCCTGAGGTCTACATGCTCATCGAGAGGGACTTTATTTTTAAGGCCCTGTGAGAAATTCAGCGCTAAGATTGTTGATACAAGGTCACAATTTCCACAGCGTTCTCCGTAACCATTGACAGTTGTATTTATATAGGAGTCAACGCCACATTCTATGGCTCCCTGCGCCCCGGAAACAGATACCGCCTCTGCCATTCCGAGATCGTTATGGCAGTGCATTTCTATGGGAAACTTTGTAGCGAGCGCAAGTGCCTTAGTCCTCTCATATATTGTTATTGGGTCATCTGTACCAAGTGTATCACAGTATCTGAAGCGATCTGCCCCTGCATCTTTGCCTGCGAGAATGAATTCTATAAGTCTGTCAAGCTCAGTTCTTGATGCATCTTCTGCATTTACTCCTAAGGTTTCTATCCCGAGTTCCTTTGCAGTCTTTACTGCTGCAACAAGAGATTTCACGATGTCTTTAAAGGTTTTTCTCCCCTGAAACTTACCCTGTATCATTATCTCTGATGTGGAAATCGAGATGTTGAGATGCTTGAGCTCAGGACAGTTTTTTAAAGAAAGCTGCACGTCCTCAGGGATTGCCCTGCACCAGCCTTCGAGATGGATTCTTTTTATCGCGCCAAGTTTTACAAGTTCGAGGTTTGCGTTTATGTAATTGACTTCATGTTTGAGGGTTGGGAAACCTATCTCGCTTTGATAGACACCCATCTCATCAAAATAGATGTTTAACATCGTTTTAGAAAGTTTTGGGAGGAGTATCCTGGATGTCTGGACACCATCCCTGTTTGTCACGTCTATCAAATATACTTTGTTTTTCATAATAGTCTTTTTTACCTCTTTTAAGATTAGGAATAATTTAAGTTTACATTTTAACATAAATTGATTTAATATTACAATGACTGCGAACACATTGTTCTGACTAAATATTTTGTAATGATTCTTCATTTTTCCTATGTCGTACAATAAATAAAGACTG
>JAOUJR010000055.1 GCA_029883145.1 Nitrospirota bacterium | reverse complement strand
CGAGCATGGATAAAGATGGCACCAAAGATGGCTATGACATTGAACTCACAAAAACAATTTCAGAGGCTGTATCTATCCCTGTGATCGCCTCAGGTGGTGCAGGCAATCTCGAACATTTATATGAGGCACTTGCAGATGGAAAGGCAGACGCAGTCCTCGCAGCATCCATATTTCATTACAGGGAATACACCATCAGAGAGGCAAAGGAGTATCTGAAGTCCAGAGGAGTTCCTGTAAGGTTGTAATCAAAGGTATGGACATTTATGTATAGAGAATACTTCGGGTTAACAGACCTTCCCTTTTCCATTGCTCCGGATCCTCGTTATCTTTATATGAGTGATCAACACAGGGAAGCTCTTGCTCATCTGGTATATGGACTTCACAATGACGGTGGTTTTGTTCTCCTTACCGGTGAAGTGGGAACGGGTAAAACAACCATCTGTCGTTGCTTTCTTGAGCAACTACCTGAAAACACTGATATAGCCTTTGTCCTTAATCCGAAATTGAGTGTTGAGGAACTGTTAGCCACCATTTGTGATGAGCTGGGCATCCGCTATCCTGAAGGCAATACCAGTATTAAGGTTTTTGTGGACCACATTAATGAACATTTGCTTGATGCCCATGCCAGAGGTCGTAAGACAGTACTTATTCTCGAAGAGGCGCAAAATCTCAGTGCCGATGTATTGGAGCAGGTGCGGTTGCTGACCAACCTTGAGACTAATCAATGCAAACTGCTCCAGATCATCATGCTGGGACAGCCGGAACTCAAAGACATGTTATCACGACCGGAATTGAGACAGCTGGCGCAGAGAATCACCGCTCGTTACCACCTATGTTCACTATCAAAGAAAGAAGTCGCTGCTTATATAAACCATCGTCTCGCAGTTGCCGGTGCACACAGTAGATTATTCCCTCCATCAACCATTGGCAAACTATTCCGCCTGAGCGGTGGAATTCCACGGCTGATTAATCTGCTCTGTGATCGGGCTTTGCTTGGAGCATATGTTCAGGGACAAGACCGGGTTGACAAACCGACGCTATCCAAAGCTTCATGCGAGATATTCGGCAAAACTAATATTCATGGGCAGCCAAAGAAAACGTTTAAATGGGTGTTGGCGAGCTTGGTACTCATAGGGTGTGTAGTTATGCTTGCAATGATTTACTATAATCACCGGACAGAGCTTTTGGCATTAATTACACCTAAGCCTGTTCAGCAAACAAGTCTTTCTGAACCGATCATAGAACAACCCCAGTTATCCCTATTGTACTGGCCTGCAAACCAACCGATTCATCGCAGTAATGAAATGGCCTATCAATCGCTCTTAAAGCAGTGGGATGTTCTCTATAAACCTCACAATGGCAGTGTCTGCCAACAAGCTCGGACTCAAGGGTTAGGATGCCTAAAAGCCCAGGGCAGTTTAAGGAGCCTGCTTCATTTAAATAGACCGGCAGTGTTGAAGTTATTTAATGATCAAGGTCAGGAATTTTACGCCTTGCTCACCGCACTTAGGGGGCAAACTGCCATCTTTGTCATGGGCACCGAGACCAGGACAGTTGACGTCAAAGAGATTGAAAAGAAGTGGCTTGGCGATTATATGTTATTATGGCGGATGCCGCCTGATTACAAGAGTCCTCTTCACCCTGGCCAGGAAGGAAAAGTGGTGCAGTGGCTGGACAGACAACTATCACTCAGTCAAGGCAGGACAGTTCAACCCCTGAAAAGCCTTGTTTTTGATAATAAACTGGTCAGAGAGGTGAAGAAATTTCAACTCGCAAAGGGCCTGGTGCCTGACGGGATTGTGGGAGCTCACACTATAATCCACCTGAATAACGAAGTCGGCAGCAGAGAACCGGTATTGGTTGATAATAAGGAAAATAAATAGATGTCTTATATTCTTGAAGCCCTGAAAAAGTCAGAAAAAGAGCGTCAGCGTGGTACCTTACCTGATCTGTTGTCAAGCCAGGATGCTATGGCTCAAGAGCCTAAAAAACGTTCGCTATGGCCTTATCTGATTCTGATTGCCCTGTTGCTCAATGCAGGTTTATTCGGGTGGTGGCTGGTTCACTGGCAGTCAAAAAAGCAACCCGTAGTTGCACAATCAACAGTTGGACAGCAGCGTGATTCAAAAGGAGTAGAGCCTTTTCCCTCATCTCAAGAGGGGTCTGCGCTTAAGTCTGAACATGCTGTACCGAAACTATCTGAGCAACATCAGCCGGTACAGGCGAAGACTGATCTACAGAGAAAAGCCCAAGATAATCAAATGCCAACGATTGATACAAGAGGATTATCTGTAGGTTCTTCAACTGTACCATACCAAACCCCAATAGTGAGCCATGTTCCATCAGATTCGAAACCTGGCAATAAGAGTATGTCTCCGGTAGAAAATAAAGTTTATGACCTGAATGAGCTTCCCATACCCATACAGCAGAGCTTGCCAGCTTTTGCCATTTCTGTTTTCCTTTATTCTGAAGACCCAACTTCACGAATGGTGAAAATCAATGGTCAAATGATGCGGGAAGGTCAATATTTGACTGCCGGTCTGAAGTTGGAGGAGATTACCTCTGAGGGAGTTATTCTCAGCTACAAAAACTACCGCTTTCGTATAGGACTGAAGTAGATTATGAGGAGTATTTATGGTCTGACTCGGAGGCACACTATTTTTAGAGTTGTCATTTACAGCATTTTATTTTGTCTCATTCTCCTGACAGCCTATCTGTATATCAATAAATCTGGAGATGAACCGGATAATAACAAAATAACGAGCCATGTAAATGAGCCTATAAAACCTTCTGAAATTGCACCATTGCAAGTTGAAAGCCAAAACTCCTCTCCGATACCGAATGAACCTTTTAAATCTTCAGAATCCCTGATTCCACTCATGAGCAATCAAGATCTGTTAAAGACTCAAGATGACAATAAAATCGCAGTGAATGCTATGGAGAGTTTCAAAAGAGGAGACTATGAGAATGCCATAACACTCTTCAAGGAGCTTTCAGAAAAAGACAAGGGCGCATTCGCAGGTTACCGATAAGAGGAGTTGAAGGGCAAAGTGCAACCCTGAAAAAGGTGCTCTTCCATGAATATACTCATGCTGTTGTCCATTCGCTTACTCCCAGATGTCCCTCATGGATTCACGAGGGGCTTGCAGAGCATTTCTCAACACATTATCCGAAAAAAATTGGCCAGGTCATTCCCCTCAATTATCTTGAGAAATCATTCTCCAGGCTCAGAGGTGAAAACGTCAGAATTGCGTATCGGGAGAGTTATTCAGCGGTTTCATATCTCATAGAAAAATATGGCCTCTTCAGGATAAAAGAACTGTTTCTGTCTCTCTCAAAAGGAACTGATATTAATCAGGCGTTCAGAGATGCATTCAGCATCACCTATAATGAGTTTATCTCTGTGTGGGGCAAAAATTAACTGCTAAGAAATATGCAGTGAGCAGGGAGTAGTTTTAGGAGCTAAGGATTTATTTTTCTTCTCTATCCTGTAACGTATGATTATTTCATCATCTGCAGGTGAAACCCTGAGTCTGAATGTATCACTACCATTAACAACAATTACTTCAACCTCGGAGAGATGTTTTGCATCAGAGTATCGTACACAGAGAGACGCTGCAACCCTTAATGTCTCCTCGGTAATTTCACCTGTAACCAGAGTTATCGGGCTTCCGTATCCCTCAACTTTCAACAGGTAATCATTACTCTCTGACAAAGACTGTATCGTCTCGTTTTCAGCTTTATCCCTCCCTACGATAATCTTACATGAAGAAGAAAATCTGAAGTGTCTGCCTATCTTCAACATTTCAATTTCTTTAAACTGCGAATCAGGATTATGAACCAGCAGTTCTCTAAGCCTGTGCGCATAGTTGGGTTCTGTTAAAAGACAGCCTCCTGCTGGTTCAGGATAATCAATGAGTCCGAATTCTTTTGCAAGGGCAATCTGCGGCTTTCTTGAGCGACCGCTGAAGTCATAGAGCATATCCCTGTTCACAATTCCCTTCGCCTCAGGGATTGTGATTTTTAAGAGTTTTGCACTTAATGGTCTTAACACATAACCTATGGTTCCCGCTTCTCTGTCAATCACATTTAATATATCCTTCCTCTGGCTCATCGGTCTCTGCCCGAGTACTTCACCTGTAACAATAAAATCTGCTCCTATCGAATCCATAACTCCATTTGCCTCTTTAAGCATAAGGATTCTACAATCGATACACGGATTTAAATTCCTTCCATAGCCAAACTTGGGATTTTTCACTATCTCCATGAATCTATCTGCTACATCGAGGAGTTTAATCTCAAATCCATATTTTTCTGCGGTAGACAATGGATTATGTGAACATGAAGTCTTAATAGATGTACCACAGCCAAAATGCGTCAGAAACATTACGGCCTTAACCTCAATACCCTGTTTGAGTATCGCGAGAATTGCAAGTGTACTATCAAGACCCCCTGAAAATAATGCTACTGCTTTATGAGTCATCATCTTTACCATTTTAATTGTAAAACGTGAGATGTCAAGCGTAAATGGATTCTCTTATTTTCAACTCGCGATTCACGCCCAACGATTTACTTAATTGGTCTGGTGTTACGACTGCGGTACCAAGCTCACCCACAACTATGCCTGCTGCATGATTAGCAATAACTGCTGACTCTTCCATACTTGCACCTGCAGCATATGCGAGAGTAAAAGTTGCGATTACTGTATCTCCTGCACCGGTCACATCATACACATTCCTTGCAAGAGTAGGAATATGCGATACTTTCTTTTTTTCAAAAAGACTCATTCCGTGTTCACCACGTGTAATAAGTACCGCATCGCATGAGATTTTTCTTAAAAGTGTCCTCCCTGCGGTGATAAGAGAATTCTCGTCTTTAATCTCTATACCTGAAGCAACAGAGGCTTCATGAATATTTGGTGTGATGAGAGAAAAATTTTTATAAAAATGAAAATGGCCAATCTTTGGATCAACTGAAACAAAGATGTGCATAGGCCTTGAATTTTTAAGCACTTCTCTTACAAGTTCAGAAGATATAATCCCCTTTTTATAATCAGAGATAATCACTGCGTCATGGTCGGGTATCACCTTGCTTATGTATTCCAGAAGTCCCCTGAAAATTTTTCCATCGATCTTCGCTTTGTACTCTTCATCAAATCTTACTACCTGCTGATTATGGGCTATTACTCTTGTTTTAACCGTCGTAGGTCTTGAGCACCGGAATACACCTCCATATCGTATTCCTCTATCCTCCAGAATATTCATGAGAACTTCTCCAGCCCTATCATTACCTGTCACCCCTACAATTGTTGAGTGACCTCCAAGTGCTGTTATGTTATGGGCGACATTAGAAGCACCCCCAAGAAAAAAATCCTCATCTGTCACTTCAACTATAGGCACAGGTGCTTCTGGAGATATCCTGTTCACCTTTCCCCGTATATAGCGGTCGAGTATTAAGTCTCCAATGACAAGTATCTTTTTCTTTTTAAATTCTCTCAGAATTCTGCTGTAAGTCATAAGTCGCTCTGTTCTATGTAGTATTTTATTCCTTTTTAACTTACTAATCAATCACCAACAATGCGAGCGTTTCTCTTCCAAGTTCAAAACTGATAAAAAAGGCTAACAAGGGGACAAGAATCAGATTGAAAATTATCTTTTTAATGAGCTCCTTCCTCACCATTTCCGTTCCTTTTAACATGCCTACGCCACTGATTGCGCCAATTATGCAGTATGTTGTTGAAACGGGCATTCCCAGGAATGTAAAGAGTAACACGCAACAACCTGCACCGAACTGGGCAGCAAATCCTGAATAAGGGTCCAAAGTGGTTATTCCTTTACCGATTGTTTCAATGACACGGTGGCTTAAGATAAAAGCTCCAAGAAATACGAAAAGGGAACCTAACAACGATGCAGGCATTTTACCAACTGCTCCGGAATATATGACCGGGCCTAAAATAGTTGCAAGCTCATTCGCTCCGGTATTGTAAGCAATCATCATTCCGCTTATGAGTAATAAAATTTTGAGAATTCTTTCAATCTGAAGGAAAGGCAATTTTGAAAGTGTTTTCTCCATTATTCTATAGAGGGTATATGCGAAAAAGAAGGCGATAACAGGAGATATAATCCAAGAGATAATAATTTCCAAGAGAGATAAAAAATTTACATCTACAGATGATCCAATCCCCGACCCTACTAAACTTCCAATGATTACCTGATGGGTGGAAATAGGTAATTTCCTCCAGTTAGAATAAATGATTAATACTGCTGCAATAGTTATCGAGGTATTTAAAATAAAGAGATTTGGTTCTAAAAGGTCTTTCCCCACTGTCTTCATCACCCTTTCCCCCGATAATAAAATACCAAGCATAACGAGGAATCCGAAAAGAAATAAAGCCTTTCGCAACTTTATTATCCCCGCACCGATACACACTCCAAGGGCGTTTGATGTATCGTTTGAACCTATTCCGAAGGCTATTAAAAGGCAGGCAGCTAAGGGGATTAATTCTTCCATCGAGGAGAACAATTACATATATGAGTTTTTTTATTATGTTGTTCTACCATGGCTGTTTTACAATTTGGCATAGAGTAACAAAACAAAACTGCCAAGATAAGAATTTATTTCAAACTTGTTTTTATTACAGTGAGATAATCGCTGGCATCTTCAATCACATCACTTACGTGTGTAAGATATGATATAAAATCTGAAAGTGTTTTCCCCTCCCAGAAGTTTTTTATCTCTTTTTTTCTCATCTTTTTGAGCAGATCAAATTTTATTTCATCAACTTTCTTCTCATAAATCCTGACTGCCAGGTTTTTCTCTCTTAAATCTCCTTTCCCGAATAATGTTTCAAAGGCGAGCAAAAGCATCTCGCACATCTTTGAGTTTGTATCAGCGATCTTAACGCAATCCTCTTCCATGTCTTCATCTAATTGTAAATTTAAATTTTCAAATTCATAGGCTGCGTCTTCCAGGACATCAAAGGCTTCATCCACTATTTCAACAAACCTGCATATACTCGAACGGAGGAATGGTAAAAAAGCCCCTTCATAAATTTTTGAAACTATTTCTCGCCTGACACTGTCTCCTTCCCTCTCAAGATCAGGGACACAATACACCAAATCCCTGTCGCGCTCTTCAAGTGCCTTCTGGAAACAATCCGAAGCGGACCAGAGGATTCTTATGTGTGTCTTTATTTTTTCTAAGACCTGTTGCTCTGCTTTACCGCCAAAGAGCATTTTTTCAATCCCCATAGTTAACTTCCTTTTGCCTTTTGTATCAATGCCGCACCCATAACATCTAATAAAGCAACGACCCCGACGACCTCAACCCCGTCACATACGAATGCCCTGGAAATATTATAGTTTTTCAATAAATTGATAATATGTTCTAATTCCATAGTTCTATTAATACAGATCAGCGGCTTTTCTGCAATTTCTTCAACATTTATTTTTTTAACATCAATATTTTTACCGATCACCTTAAACACAATATCCCTTGCAGTGATAACCCCATAAGTATCTTTTTCATCCTTCGGTTTTACCACCAATGACCTGAGTCTTTTGTCAATCATTTTTTCTATGGCATCATATACCGGGGCATCAGCATCAATAAACTCTATTTTTTTGACCATTAATTCTTCTGCTTTCATATCTCACCTCCCAAAGATTTGGCTATAGTTTAGCAAAAATAAACATCCAATGTGAAATAATTTTATGAAAGCCCAAATTTGCCGATAGAGCATGAGAACCTTTGACACGTCTGTCATTGCGACCCCGAAACAAGTTCGGGGTCGCAATGACAGAATTACGACCAAATTTTATGACACCCTTGTGTAATTCAGGTTAAAATATATAAAAAAGGGAGATAAGGTGAAAATAGAACACTATTCATTTGGCAAAATAATCATTGATGGGAAGACTTACACCTCTGACGTCATTATTTATCCAGAAAGGGTTGATTCTTCATGGTGGAGGGAAAGAGGGCATTATCTTCAGTTAATTGATTTGACTGACGCAATCAATGCAGGGCCTGAAATCCTTATAATAGGCACGGGTTATTTCGGGAAAATGGCAGTCCCGAAAGAAACAATATCACATCTCAAGTCAAAAGGTATTGAGGTTCACGTTGAACGCACAAAAAAAGCAGTTGAGCTCTTCAATACATTTCAGAACGATAAGGTAGTAATTGCAGCCTTTCATCTAACCTGCTAATAGCTCTCTCTTTATTTTTTTTGAGATAAAATCTGCACTCCTCAAAGGCTCTGGAATTCGATATGTATTCGTGCAGCAGAGTATAACCTTTATAGAATTTTTTAGATCAGTCCTGTGCCCTGGTGAAACAAATACCGGTCTCACATTGTCTCTTGTTCTCAAAACCGCTCCGACGATTTTTCCGTTATATATCAGAGAAGACCGATTCCCTTTTTTAAAACCTGGCTCTCTGTAGTTTCCGACCAGTCTTGATTTTGCACAACCGATGGTCGGTATATCAAGGAGAACACCAATATGTGCTGCAATCCCAAACCCCTTTGGATGTGCAATTCCCTGACCATCAAAAAGGATTACATGTGGTTTCATCTTCAAGGCATAAATGGCTTGAATGATTGCCTGTCCCTCCCTGAAAGATAAAAAGCCCGGAATATACGGAAAAGATGTTTCTGTGATTGAATATGCTTCTTCGACAAAAATTATCTCGGGATACTTATAAAGACATGCTACCCCAACGATCTTATCTCCAAAAAAGGCTGCATCAACGCCGGCAACATACTCTAGACTTTTTCTGAGGGAAGTGATTCTTACCTTTTTCTTAAGAACCTCTTGAACCTTTTTCGCCCTGGCTATGTCCTTAGGCCATTTCATAGATTAAGAATAATATAAAGTATGTTAGAATTTCATTTATGGA
>JAOUJR010000054.1 GCA_029883145.1 Nitrospirota bacterium | reverse complement strand
CTTCTTTACCGTCTGCTCCGGTGCTTAATAGAATAAATGTATTTTCGCTGCTTCTGTAAATGAAGGGTCTCCCCCATGAGTCTAATTTGTTAGAGAGCACATCAAAGGCTTTGGGATATGAACCATGTTCGAATTTGTACGCTTCTATCATAAATCTAAGGCCTTCAATTGTCTGCGATGTATTGAATTTTTTGAATACATCATCTCTGTGAAACACAACAAGAAACAATGAGATTATACATGAGACCACAATGGCCCATATAGGCAGAAAATGATAAGATAATAACGGTTTCTTTACTTCAACCGGAGGTGCTTCAACAACAGAGACCGCAACCTTAGGCTCTATCACACCTTTTTCCATAAGGGAGATAAGAGTCTTTGACACCTCAAAATCATCCTTCCCGCTGATATCTATTATGGTACTTAAATCATTTTCTCCGTCAACATATAATAAAATTTCTTCTTCCTCTTCAGTCAAACCTGCAATACCTTCTTCTTTTTTTATGAATACTGTGTCAAGTGTTAATTTATCTTCGATAAGAGCCCATTCATCAACTATTCTCATCCCTTCCATAAGCATGTGCTGTGTATCAAATGAAATCGGAAGATCTTTATCGACAGGGATTCCCTGTGGGGTAAATTCATAAGTACCTTCTTTCCATCCAAATATCTGAATAACCGTCTCGGTGACCTGGCCTGTGATAATCTCCATTAAGTGCTCTTTTGTGACAATGCCTTTTTTCATGAGAATGTTTCCGAGTTTCGCACCTGAACTTGGCTGTTCCTCAAGTGCTGACTGCAAATCTTCTTCTTTTATAATTCCTTTCTTCACAAGCACCTTACCAAGTCGGTTTTCCTCTATCCTTCTTTTCGATTCAGCACTAACGATATTGCCATCGATGAAGAGAAGCCTTACTCTATCCATCCTGCCTTCAAGTGTGAGTATGCCGGTCTTGTGCTGGAAATAAATCAGCTGGAGAATGTCGGCAAGACCAAAATCTTTGAGTGAACCCTTTAAAGCCATCCTTTAGCAAGCCTCCGTCTGGTGATAATATTAGACAAAAAATATACTGCAATCATAAGGACTAATGAGCTCCAGTATAGCCAGAGATGTGAGAAGGAGAATGTCTCTGTTAAAAATATAGAATTCATTACAGGGATACACAGGAAAAACAAAAATGTCCATAAAAATAATAAGCCATACAAGACATCTCCTGCATATATTTGAGCCAGGCCCGGGAGTATAAAAGAGATGAATTTTATTTTATCCCTTCTCCGCTTCTGATATTCATATACGGTGAGCAGTCTTGCAACTCTCTCTTTTGCATCAAGTTCATCAAGTTTTACTAATGACCGGTAACATTGTATGCACATGCGACCCCACAGGATATGTTTTTCGCATTTATTACAGAGGATTGTCCCGCATCTTTTGCATCTATACGAACGGTGTTTTACACGTCTGTTCACTACATAAAAAAGAACCATGAGAAAAATTGCGATAACAGACATCCCTATTGATGGTATTATTGATAAGCCCATGGTTGAGACATCTCTTGTTTTTCCTTGGGCATATATCCATAGAGTAGAAACAGGCATGCTCTCGTCAATCACAAATCTATTCGGATTTTTGCCGAAAATTGCCTGAAACCTTGAGACTGCCTCATGATCCAGTTTCTGGGCAGCAAAAAAATTCTCTTCACCTTTCACAAAATCAAGACTTTCTCTCAAGACCTGGCTCAGATTATAATACGCAGATGGAAGGGGTTTCATTTCAATAGATTTTCTGTAATACTCTTTTGCCCTCTCTATGTCATTCAATCCCACATAACAATTTGCAAGGTTAATATATAATTTCGGGTCAGGATTTTTTAAAATGAGTTTTTTGTAGATATCTGCTGCCTCATCGTACCTGCCTTCTCTCTTCAGGGCAAGCGCATATGAGAAGCGTGCGATATTGTCATTTCTGTTCTTTAGCACAGAAAGTGCATATTTGTTGTCTTTTGATTCATTTACCTGGACAACTGCCTTGAGTTCATGTGAAGCAGGTGCATTAAAAAACATCGAGATGGTTTTAAAAACCAAAGGTGATATAAGAAGAAACAAAAGATAGAGATAGATAACGATTCTGTCCCATTTTTTTAGATACAGGCCGAGTAAAAAGAGTAAACTCCCTATTAAAAAGATGGGACCTGCGAGGGCAGATGCGAGTACGAGGAGAAGCAGTACCTTTGTCTTGACTTCCTTTATATCATGAGAAAGTAATGGGAGGTCACTGGAGAGCCCTATAACAATAATAATTATTACTGAGATAATAAAGGAGATGATGACACTCATATACAAAGAACCTACTATGGTAAAAGACCACCAGAAGTTTCGATGATATGCTGAAATACCCTGAAGCATATAATCAACTGATTCAAATATACCATCTATCGAGAATGAAAAGCTTGCCTTTGATAATTCAAAATACACTGCGGGCAGGTCATGTGAATATCTTAACGCCTTTCTAAGGATCTCCTTTGCATGGGCGGTATCTGCCTTTGACTGTTTTATGAGCACATATGCGTAAGGCTCTGAATTTCTGATTCCCTTATTAAGCTGCTCTTCATATAAATCTTCTCCTGAGGATAGAACAGGGATAAGGAGCAGAGATAAAAAGATTAAAGAAAAGAGCTTTTTCATATCCGCTGCCCTATTTTCCTTTCAGTACCCTTTATCAGCCTGTGGATATTATCTATGTGACGTATAATAATAAATAATGCAATAAGAGTGATGATAGGAAGTTTTTCCTGACTGTCTAAGAGTGCAATGTTTACCGGCAAAAGTCCGAATGACACAAGTGCTCCCAGGGATGAATATTTTGTAAGTATAACGACCACCAGCCATATTATAAATGTTAACAGTGCTGTTTGTGGAGAGAGAATACTGAGCACCCCGAAGCTTGTTGCAACACCTTTTCCTCCCCTGAACCCTAAAAACAATGAAAAGTTATGCCCTAAGATTGCTGAAAGACCTGCAAGACCTTCATAAAAGATTCCGATTTCAAAATAGCTCCCAATCGCAACTGCAGCAGTACCTTTAAGCACATCTCCAAGAAGGGTTAATGCAGCAGGCCATTTACCAAGCGACCTCAGGACATTTGTCGCGCCTATATTACCGCTCCCCACCTTCTTGAGGTCAACTCCTTTAACCTTTGCAATGATGACTCCAAAGGGGATTGACCCTAAGATAAATGTAAAGCTTATAATGAGAGCTATTTTCATATCTTTTTCCAGAAAGAGACTGTATACGTCACCCCTGATATCACAGAGAGCACGAGCGCTATCCAGATAAGCACTATCCCGATGTCATAAATATCAATAGAATAAATACTTCCCATGAGGATGAGACAGAGAACTGCGAATATCTGTGTAACCATTTTTATCTTTCCACCCATCTCTGCAGAGATTATTATATCTTTTGAAAGGGCAACTACCCTCAAGCCTGTGATAAGAAACTCTCTTACAATTATGATAATCGCTATCCAAGCAGGCAGCCTCCCCATGTCAACGAGAACGACCAGGGCAGATATTACCAGGAATTTGTCTGCAATCGGGTCAAGTATAATTCCAAACTTTGTGATCTCGCCTGAACGTCGCGCAAGATACCCATCGAGTAGATCCGTTATTGACGCGATACCGAATACAATGGCACCCAACAGCGGATTGTGATAGACAGTAAAAACAAAAACCGGGATAAGAACAATTCTACTCAGAGTAAGAAATGTCGGGAGGTTAAACCTTAGAGTACTCATCTATAATGTCTTTCCACAGTCCCTTTGCCTTGAGAAGAAAATCACATATTTCCCTGACCGCTCCCTTACCACCCCTTTTTTTTGTGGTCAGCATTGCAGCAGCCTTTACCTCATCATCAGCATCTGCAACAACCACTGAAAATCCTGCTCTCTTTAAAAGGGGGATGTCAACAATATCATCTCCGATATAGGCAACATCTTTTTCATCAACAGAATATTTTTTGACCAGTTGGCGATAGGCAACTCTCTTGTCATGGGATTTCTGATAGATTTCTGTAATTCCAAGTTCATGAGCTCTTCTTTCAACAACCTTTGAATATCTGCCGGTAATAAGCGCAACATGAATACCAGCCTTAATCAGCATTTTTATTCCATGCCCGTCACGCACATGAAAAGCCTTGAACTCGTTTCCTTCGTTATCAAGGATAATACTTCCATCAGTAAGTACACCATCAACATCAAGGATGAGGAGCTTGATATCTTGAGCGATCTTCATAAGCTCTTTTCTTTTTATCTCATAACCCTTCATATTGTTACACTATTCCCTTCTTCAATATATCATGCAGGTGGATGATGCCTTTTGCTCTGCCCTCATCATCAGGAACTATAAGCGAAGTGATTGAGTAAGTTTCCATAATGGAGAGAGCCTTTGCTGCAAGTTCGTCTTCTGAGATACTCTTCGGATTTTTTGTCATGACTTCTCCTGTCTTCATATCAAAAAGTGCCTTGCCCCATTTCTCTATGCCTCTTCGTAGATCTCCATCTGTAATGATACCTACAATTCTGTTATCACTATCGGTGACTATCGTTACTCCAAGCCTCTTGGATGATATTTCCACCACAGCTTTTGTCATAGGTGTATCCGGGAATATAATGGGAAGAGTTTTACCTGTATGCATGAGGTCTTTCACTTTAATAAAAAGCTTTTTCCCAATAATTCCACCTGGATGGAAGAATGCAAAATCCTCTTTATTGAGGCCGCGCTTTATAAGAAGTGCAACAGCAAGTGCATCTCCAAGTGCTAAAGTTGCAGTCGTCGATGCAGTAGGTACAATGCCAAGGGGACATGCCTCTTCTTTCACAGATATATCAAGTGAGATGTCTGACGCCTTCGCCAGAGAAGAGTTTTGATTTCCGGTCATGGAGATTAACTTTAGATTGAATCTCTTTAAAAATGGTATTAAAGCCACAAGTTCTTCTGTTTCCCCGCTGTTTGATATGGCGATAACACTATCCCTTTCCGTAACCATACCGAGGTCTCCATGGCTTGCCTCAGCAGGATGAAGAAAAAATGCGGGTGTTCCTGTTGACGCAAGTGTCGCTGCTATCTTTTTACCCACCAGGCCTGACTTTCCCATACCGGTCACCACAACTCTTCCCTTACTGTTGTAAATAATTTCAACAGCCTTTTCAAAATTACGGTCAAGCTTTTCTATTAAGCCATGAACAGCCTCTGCCTCAATCCTTAAGACCTTTTTTGCGATATCAAGAATGTTTTCCATAGTATCCCTTTGCATGTACTTTCTATTTCTTGTTCAACTTATATTCCTGCCATCAATACTCTTTAGAATAAAAGTTATTATATCTCATAAATGCCATCTTTTAAAGCATTTATCAACCATTTTATCGAGGACAAACCTGAACAGCACTTTTTAAAAGGTCAATTTTTTAACGTTGAAGAAAGACTGCATCATGAATATTTTTAATTGTCTTTAAAAGGTGAGGCATACTTTTTAGTGGAATCATATTCGGGCCATCGCACAATGCCTTATCTGGTTCTGGATGAACCTCCATAAATAAACCATCTACTCCTACCGCTACTGCAGCTCTTAGGAGTGGCTCAGCAAATTCTCTCTGCCCTCCTGAACAACTCCCCTGTCCACCAGGAAGCTGAAGACTATGGGTAACATCAAAAATTACAGGGTATCCGAAAGACCTCATAATGGGTAATCCCCTGAAGTCAACAACGAGGTTGTTATACCCAAAAGATGCGCCTCTTTCTGTGATGAAAAGGTTGTGATTGCCTGTAGATGTAAATTTATCAATAATATTCTTCACGTCCCATGGAGCAAGGAATTGTCCCTTTTTTATGTTCACTGGTTTGCCTGTCTTTGATGCAGCAACTATTAAATCTGTCTGTCTACATAAAAAAGCAGGTATCTGAAGGACATCGAGAACTTCCGAAGCTAACTTCACCTCTTCTACTGAATGGACATCAGAAATAACAGGAATGCCAAATCTGCTCCGAACATCAGAGAGGACACTTAATCCTTTTTCAATGCCGGGTCCCCTGAATGAAGAAAGAGAGGTTCGATTTGCCTTATCATAAGAACTCTTAAATAAAAAGGGGAGGGCAATCTCTTTACATATTTCCTCCAGTCTTTCTGCAGTAGAGAATACAATATCCTCGTTTTCAATCACACATGGACCTGCGACTAAGAAAAGAGGATTATTCCCACCAAGCTTTAGACCTGCTATAGTTATTTCTCTCGTCACTATTTAATCCGGATAACGTAACTGCACCATCTAAACGCCTCTACCTTTCTCTTTTGCGCTGATTTCCAAATAAGGAAATAACGATCTTTTTTCTCTGACAGATGCTCCTATAAATGCCCTGAACAATGGATGAGGGTTTGTTGGTTTTGATTTAAACTCGGGATGAAACTGACAACCAAGGAACCACGGATGGTCTTCTATTTCAATAATCTCTACAAGTTCTCCATCAGGACTTACACCGCTTATCCTCATGCCATGCCTTGTGAGCACTTCCCTGTATGCATTGTTAAATTCATATCTATGCCTGTGTCTTTCAGATATCTCCTTTATACCATAAGCCCTGAAGGCATGGGTTTCTTGCTTGAGGACACAGGGATAAGCTCCAAGTCTCATAGTACCACCTTTCTGAGAGCTCTCAGAACGCACTTCAACTTTCTTTTTCCTGAAGTCAAACCATTTTTCCATAAGATAGATCACCGGGGTTTGAGTGTATAAATCAAATTCTGTACTATTTGCGGCAAGACCACACACATTCCTCGCAAACTCTATAACCGCACACTGCATCCCAAGACATATCCCGAAATATGGTATTCTTTTTTCACGCGCATATTTTATTGCCTCTACCTTCCCCTCAATCCCTCTGTATCCAAATCCTCCCGGCACAAGAATTCCGTCAGCTTCAGAGAGATATCTCTCCGGCCCGTGGATTTCTATCTCTTCTGAATCAATCCATTGAAGATTCACTCTCGCATCATTTGCAATGCCACCATGGGTAAGAGCTTCCATAAGGCTCTTGTATGAATCTTTAAGACCGGTATATTTTCCGACTATTGTAATAGTCACCTCATTTTTTGGTTCCTTTATTTTTCTTATAATATCTTCCCACCGGGTGAGATCAAGGTCATGAAAATTCAGGTTAAGCTTCTTCCCGATAATGTAATCGAGCCCTTCATTATGCAATTCAATTGGAACTTCATAGATTGTCTCAACATCCCTTGCAGCGATGACCGCATCTCCGTCAAGGTTACAGTGAATCGCAATCTTCTTTTTTAGTTCAGGGGGGAGAAGTCTGTCAGTTCTACATAAAAGTATATCCGGCTGAATACCTATTTCCCTGAATTCTTTCACACTGTGCTGCGTGGGTTTTGTCTTCAGTTCACCTGATGATTTTATATAGGGGACAAGGGTAAGATGCACATAGAGTACATTTTCTCTGCCCACATCATACCTGAACTGCCTTATTGCCTCTAGAAAAGGCAGGCTCTCGATATCACCAATAGTTCCACCGATTTCAACTATTGTTACATCATAATCGTTACTTACAGACTTAATTGCTCGAATGATCTCATCAGTGATATGCGGGACAACCTGAACGGTTTCTCCGAGGTAATCCCCGCGCCTTTCTTTTGTAATGACACTATAGTAGATTTTTCCTGTTGTATAATTATTTGCCTGTGACGTCCTTACAGAGGTGAATCTCTCGTAATGTCCAAGGTCAAGGTCTGTTTCAGCACCGTCATCAGTAACAAAGACCTCTCCATGCTGGAATGGACTCAATGTTCCAGGATCAACATTAATATAAGGGTCTAATTTCTGAATGGTAACCTTCAATCCCCTTGCCTCAAGGAGTGCACCGACCGCAGCAGCTGCGATACCCTTTCCGAGTGATGAAACAACGCCACCTGTTACAAAGATGTACTTAGACATTTTTTCACCCTTTCCAAGTCTTCAGGGGTATCTACCCCATAGGTTTCAAAGAAGGTTTCCTTTGTCTTGATTCTCATTCCATGTTCAAGTGCACGCAACTGCTCAAGCTTCTCTATTCGCTCGAGTTCTGTTGGTTCCATTCTGGAAAGTGCAATAAGCGCTTCTTTCCTGTAACTATAAATACCGATATGCTTATAACAGGAGCAATTTCGAATTTCGAATTTCGAATCTCTAATTTCGAATTTGCTTTTAACGTCTTTGCTCTTTGCTCTTTGCTCTTTGCTCTGTATCTTCCATTCATCCCTGCAGAAGGGTATTGGTGCTCTTGAAAAATAGAGGGCAAATCCTTCCTTATCAAAAACAACCTTCACGACATTCGGGTCTGAAATTTCCTCGGGGTCTTCCACCTTTTTTATCAGAGTACCGATAGAAGCTCTTTTGTCATCAAGGAGAGAAATCACCTCATCTATCATCTGAGGCTGTATAAGCGGCTCATCTCCCTGCACATTGACAATTATATCATAATCCATCAACGCTGCAACTTCTGCAACTCTGTCTGTACCTGAGGCATGTGCAATTGATGTTATTATCGCCTTCCCTCCGAAAGACGTAACGCTCTCAAATATAGTCTCGTTGTCTGTTGCAACAAACACATCATCTATCAGATGAGCTCTTTTTGAATTCTCATATACATATTGTATTAATGGTTTTCCCAAGAGGGGGCATAAGGGCTTTCCCGGAAAACGGGTCGAGTGATAACGGGCAGGAATGATGACTATTGAAGTCATGTTTTATTTTAATTATATACTTCTTTACCATACCTTGACAATACCCTTATATAACAAGTATATTTCTATTTTAAACAAAAACTAAAATTTAAATTTCTAAAAGGGGAGAAATATGGCAACCAGGCACAAGATTCCAGG
>JAOUJR010000053.1 GCA_029883145.1 Nitrospirota bacterium | reverse complement strand
ATTGACCTGCTTGTTTTCTTAAGGCCTTCTGCCCGCATCGCTTCAGAGATGCCCGGAACCTCTCTCTCAATAACCTCGAGAGTTGCATCAGGTGTCACATCTCTTGGGGAAAGCCCTGTTCCGCCTGTGGTGAGTATCAGGTCAACCTTTTTGCTATACTTGATAAGATTTTTTCTTATCAGTCTTTTTTCGTCAGGCAGGATTTCATAATACTTAACCTCTGCCCCTATGCCTTTGAGCATCTCTTCAATCCAGGGGCCGCTTAAATCTTCGCGCTCACCCTTTGAACCTTTATCGCTTATTGTCAATATCGCAACAGTAATCATAAAAATAAATTAAAATTCAAAATAGAGGATTCATTAACTTTGAACTTTTATTTCGTCTCCTTCCTTAATCTTCCCGCCTTTTAAGACTTTCACAAAAATTCCTTCTTTTGGCATCACACAATCACCAGCTTGATAATAGATGTTACATCTGCTATGGCATTCCTTCCCTATCTGGCTTACCTCGACCTCTATGTTATCTCCGATTGTCATCTTTGTGCCGATAGGAAGTTTGAGAAGGTTGATGCCCTCTGTTGTGACATTCTCTGCAAAATCACCAGGGGTTACGTTCAGTCCAAGTGCCTGCATCTTTTTAATGCTCTCAATCGCAAGAAGGCTTATCTGCCTGTGCCATTTACCGGATGCATGTGCATCGCCTTCAATACCAAAGTCCTTTTTTATTACTGCCATCTTTACAGGCTTCTTCCGAACACCCTTCTTGTCGCTGATATTGATAGAAACAACCTTACCTTTGCTCATGGCTCATACCTCTTAGCTCATTGCTCTTGATTACGTCCCCATTTCCCAGCTCTTCAGATACTTCCTCTGCTCTTCTGTCAACGTATCTATCTTTATCCCCATTGCGTGAAGCTTTAATCGTGCAATTCTTTTATCAATTTCCTCAGGAACACCGTAAACCTTATTCTCAAGCTTTTTATAATTTTTTGCGATATACTCTGCACAAAGTGCCTGATTTGCAAAACTCATATCCATAACAGCTGATGGATGCCCTTCTGCTGCTGCAAGGTTAACAAGCCTCCCTTCACCAAGAAGATAAAGCCTTTTATTATTTTTAAGGGTAAACTCCTCAACAAAGTCTCGTATTACCCTCCTGCTCTTTGAAACATTTTTTAAGGCATCTATAGCAATCTCAACATTGAAGTGGCCTGAATTACACAGAATCGCACCATCTTTCATCAGGGTAAAACATTCCTTTGAAATTATATTGATATCTCCAGTTGAAGTCACAAAGATATCACCTGTCTTTGAGGCATCTTTGATAGGCATCAACTCAAACCCATCCATTGTCGCTTCAAGTGCTCTTAATGGGTCTACCTCAGTAATAATGACCCTTGCACCCATACCCTTTGCCCTCATCGCAATACCTTTGCCACACCATCCATAACCAGAGACCACAACAACAGAACCGGCAACAAGCCTGTTCGTTGCTCTCATTATCCCGTCTATTGTGCTCTGCCCTGTACCATAGCGATTATCAAAAAGATATTTTGTATATGCATCATTTACCGCAATTATAGGATATTTCAGAACACCTTTCTCAGCCATGGCCCTTAGCCGTATAACCCCTGTGGTAGTCTCCTCTGTGCCTCCTAACAGGTTCTTAATCAGTATTCTCTTTTCTTTGTGAAGAGTTGACACAAGATCTGCACCATCATCCATTGTAATATGAGGCTTTAATGACAGGGCATCTTTAATATGCCTGTAATATGTTCTATTGTCCTCTCCCTTTATTGCAAAGACTGATATGCTGGAAAATCTTACAAGTGAAGCGGTAACATCATCCTGTGTGCTTAACGGGTTGGAAGCACAGAGAAATATCTCTGCACCACCAGCCTTCAGGGTTTCTACAAGATTCGCGGTCTCTGTTGTCACATGGAGACAGGCAGATACCCTGATCCCCTTCAGTGGTTTTTCTTTATTAAAGCGTTTTGCAATACTCTTTATTACAGGCATCTCCTGCGCAGCCCATTCGATCCTTAGCTTGCCTTTTTTTGCTAAACCGATATTCTTAATATCATGTTTTATCATCCTGCCTCCAAAATATATTGAGGTTGAGATTAAGAAAATTTATAGTCTTTTAGTCTCCTTATCTCTGAGATCAAAAGATTATTGAGACTGAGAGAGTTATAACCTCAACCTTGACCTTAACTTGTTTTTTTATAGTCCTGCTTCTTTCTTCAAGGTGTCTGCCATATCCGTTTTCTCCCATGTAAACTCAGGACCATTTCTTCCAAAATGACCATAAGCAGCTGTCTTTTTGAATATAGGTCTTCTCAGATTAAGGGTATCAATCATGCCCTTTGGGGTGAGGTCAAAGTTCTTCCTTATAATCCTGACTATATCCTCTGAGGGTATCTTCCCTGTTCCAAAGGTATCGGCAAGTACAGACACTGGTTCAGGTACACCAATGGCATATGCCATCTGGAGTTCAACCCTCTCGGCTATCCCTGCTGCAACAATGTTCTTAGCAAGATATCTCGCCATATAAGAACCTGACCTGTCTACCTTTGTGGGATCCTTGCCGGAAAAAGAACCACCGCCATGCCTTCCAACTCCACCATAACTATCAACGATAATCTTTCTGCCAGTAAGCCCTGTATCACCCATCGGCCCTCCAACAACAAAACGGCCGGTTGGATTTACGTAATATTTCACATGCTCTTCGTCAAGAATATCTTTAGGGATAGTGGGCTTAATCACCTTTTCAATAACATCCTCCCCTATCTCTTTAAGTGTTACCTCCGGGCTATGTTGTGTAGAAATAACAATGCTGTCTATTCTAAAAGGCTTGCCGTTCCTGTATTCAACAGTTACCTGTGTCTTTCCGTCAGGCCTTAAATAACCAAGAATATCTTTCTTTCTGACCTCAGCCAGTCTCATCGCAAGCTTATGGGCAAGCAAAATCGGAAGGGGCATTAGTTCTTCGGTTTCGTTACACGCGAACCCAAACATCAAACCCTGGTCACCAGCGCCCCCTACATCAACACCCATGGCAATATCAGAGGACTGTTCATGAATTGATGTGATGACTGCACAGGTCTCATAATCAAAGCCATATTTAGCCCTTGTGTAACCAATCTCTCTTATTGTCGCTCTCACAATATCCGGTATTTCAACATAGCAGCTTGTGGTAATTTCACCAGCCACAAACGCCAGGCCTGTTGTGACAAGTGTCTCACATGCAACTCTGGCCATCGTATCCTTAGAAATTATCGCATCCAGTACAGCATCCGAGATCTGATCTGCTATTTTATCAGGATGACCTTCAGTGACCGATTCCGAAGTAAAAAAATAGTTTCTTTCTGGCACCCTTCACCTCCTGTAAATAATCATAAGTCTATTATTTTATCATACTAATCTAAAAATCGTGTGAAGACGCTGACCAACAGCAACCTAAGACAAACCGAACACTATTTCCCTTTCTTCCATATCAACCTTATCAACCCTCACTTTCACTTCTTTCCCTAAATTGAATATGCGGCCCGTATTCCTTCCCACAAGTGACAGGTTTCTTTCATTATACTGATAAAAGTCATCAATCATATATGATACATGAATGAATCCTTCTACATAGGAGTCCTTTAATCTTATCTTAAGGCCATAAGGAGTTACACTGACAACCCTCCCCTCATACTCCTCACCTACCTTATCCCTCATGAACCATACCTTCATGGCATCTGTCACCGCTTTTTCAGCCTCATCAGCAAGACGTTCCATTTTTGATGAATGAAAAGAGATGTCAGGCAGAATTTTTTCAAGTTCTTTGATCTTCTTATCAGAAAGGTTCTTTTTTATTAAGACATCCCTGAGTATCCTGTGAACCACAAGGTCTGGATACCTTCTTATAGGAGAGGTGAAATGGGTGTAGCTTTTCGAGGCAAGTCCAAAATGTCCAACATTGATTGGGGAATACCTTGCCTGTTTGAGACTCCTTAAGACCATGTAATTGATAATCTCCTCTCCTGTTGTTCCCTTTATTTCTACTAATAATTGTGAGAAGTCATCTGGTCCCAATGATTTTTTCCGCAGCTTTACCAGCGGCTTTATGAACTTCATTATCTCATCTATTTTCATCGGGTCAGGTTCTTCATGAATCCTGTATAAGCAGGGGATTTCCTTTGATTGGAGGTACTCTGCCACAGCCTCGTTGGCAGCAATCATAAATTCCTCTATTATCAAATGTGCAAGGTTTCTCTCAGACCTTATAATAGCCTCTGGCATTCCCTGCAAATCCAGTAATACCTCTGGCTCCGGAAAGTCAAAGTCAAGACTTCCCCGTTCAAGCCTTCTGCTATTGAGAATGCCGCATAATTCATTCATCAATTCGAACTCCTGAAGGAGATAATCATATCTCCTTCGCTTGTGAGTATCCTGGTCTACAAGTATCTTCCTTACGGATGTGTAAGTCATTCGTTCGTCACTTTTTATCAGGCTCGGATAGAACCGTGCATTGAGCCTCTCTCCATTTCTGTCAAAATCCATTTCTACAGTAAATGCACGTCTTTCAAGTTTTGGTTTAAGACTGCATAAATCCTCTGAGAGTTCTTTTGGGAGCATAGGGATAACCTTTTCAGGAAAGTATATACTTGTCCCCCTTTTTCTTGCTTCCTTATCTATAGCTGAGTTCCAACCAACATAAAAACCCACATCTGCAATATGCACCCATAATCTATACCCGTGTTCGAATAGTTTGATAGAAATGGCATCATCAAAGTCTCTTGCACGTTCTCCATCAATGGTGACAGTTGAAAGGTTCCTCAGGTCTTTTCTCTTTAATAAGGTATCCTGTGCTGTTGTCTGAGAAAGGAGCTTTGCCTCGTTATGAATATTCTTTGGAAATCTCTGAGGAAGACTTAATTCCTCTACAATAGCCTCTACTTCTGATCTTGGGTCTTCTGGCCTTTTTAATATCTTCAGGACTTTACCTGAAGGAGGTCTATTATCTGTTGGATAGCTTACTATCTCCGCAACAATAGTATCGCCGTTCCTTGCCCCTCCCCTGTATTTAGGAGCAATATAGAGATCAAAGGGAAAAGCCTTATTTCTTGGCCTTACATAACATGCTGTTTTTGTCACATCAAGTATTCCTGTTATTCTTGAATTTGCTCTTTCAAGAATTCTGATAATTCTCCCTTCCCGTTTATGCCAGTTTTCAATTCTGCATATAACCCTGTCATTATCCATTGCACCGAGGGTCCAGCGGGAAGGAATAAAAATATCTCTCTCTCCGGGTTTTTCGGATACTACAAAACCATAGCCATCTCTGTGGGCATCAAAATATCCTGTGACAAGGTTCATCTCCTCTGAAGGGCCGTAGAGCCCTTTACGGGTAATAACAATTTCTCCATCTTTTATCATCTCCCTTAAAAGACGCTTGAGTGCTCTTCTCTCAGAATGGCTGAGTCTCATTAAGGAGACAATTTCTCTGAAACCGAGAGGCCTTATTGTTTTTTCTTTAAAGAACGAAATGATGGATTCTTTATTCAACATGTATTATTTTAAATAGTTGTCATGAAAATGCGAAGAATAAAAAGAAAATCGGGCAAGCATCGGGTTTTATGAATTTTGAGGTCTCTTAATGGCATCTGCTATCTTCGCTACTCTTGCCATTTGTTTTACATCATGAACCCTCACCATATTTGCTCCATTCATGATCGAGACAGCGACAACTGCTGCAGTGCCTTCAAGCCTTTCTGTTACTGGTACATCTCCAAGGATTTTACCCAAGAATGCCTTTCTCGAGGGACCAATGAGTATGGGCTTTTCTAAAAGAGTAAATTTGTTGAGATTTTTTATAATATTGAGGTTGTGATCAACGGTCTTCCCAAAGCCTATGCCCGGGTCTATTATAATCTTATCTTCAGCAATTCCAGCTTTTATAGCAATTCTTATCCCTTCTCTGAGATAATCCATAATCTCAGGAATAAGCGCCTCGTACTCTGGATTCATCTGCATATTCTTAGGAGTTCCTCTTATATGCATTATCACAACCGGCACTTTATATTCAGAAACTACCTTTGGCATTTCGGGATCAAATCGTAATCCACTGATGTCGTTTACCATAGATGCTCTTGCGTCGAGCGCCCTTTGCGCCACTTCTGATTTGTAGGTATCAATGGATATGGGGATGTTGCATTCTCTGGTCACTGCCTCTATAACAGGTATTGTGCGTCGCAACTCCTCTTCAATGGTGATTGGTTCTGAGCCGGGCCGTGTCGATTCACCGCCGATGTCAATGATGTCAGCTCCTTCCTCAATCATTTTGAATGCCCTCTCGATCGCAACTCGCCTGTCAAAATAGATACCACCATCGGAAAAGGAATCCGGTGTCACATTCAGAATTCCCATAATGTGGGTTCTTTGAGAAAAATCCAGATAGAAATTTCTCCAGCTCAGTTTCATGGTTCAGAATATCTCAAATCCCATCTGCCTGAAATGTTCATCGAATGTAAAAGACTTTTGAAGCCTTAAATTTTTCATCAGCGCAAAACTTGTGCAGTCCGTAAAACTAAACTCTTTGTCTTCATATTTTTTAAAAATTTCCCATGCCTTAAGCCTGTCTTCCTCTGTGACATCTACAATCCTGCTTATCCTACTTCTCAATAAAGAATCACCAAAAATAATTGCAGCATGATGAGAGACTCTATATCGTATAAGAGTTATGCTTTCATCAACTATATATTCTGATGTAATAAGCTCAATTTTTTGTTGCTTTATTTCTAAACTCTTTGACACTGCTCTGTCATAGTATTGATCATTTTTATCAGTGAGCGCGAGCCATGCTGAAGTATCTACGAAAAGCCTCATTATTTTTTACCGTAAAGATACTTGTCATGATTGACAGAAAGGTCTCTATCCTTTGAGCTGCTTGAACCTACTATTTTCCATAAAGAATCTTCCATCCAGTTTTTTGCGTTTTCCTTTCTCAGAAGCTCTGAAACTGCATTTCTGACAATATACGCAATAGTAGTGTTTTCTTCCTCAGCCTTTCTTCTTAGTCTCCTGAGTAAATCTTCAGGAAAATACATCTGTGTTCTTTTAAGTGTTGGCATTTGTTATCCTCCTATAATGTATATTATATACATCGCAATAATTATTGTCAAAAATACCAAATAAAGTCATGCATATAAGATACAAAAATATAGATTCATATGGTTATATGTATTGAATGAGGCCAGAGATTATTTATCGAGAGGGCTCTGCGTACAGAGGATGTTTTTTGTTGCAACATGGGTGTAGATCATTGTGGTACGGGGATTGGTGCGCTCGGGGAGTTCCTGTATTGTTCGCACATCACTTGTCTGCTCTCAGAATATCTAGAAATTCGAAGACAGCAGATTCCTGATATTCAGATGCCTTGTACTCAAGCTTTCGAGAGAACGTAAGGAACCGGCTAACCCAGTAGGCCAAAAAAGGTATATTCTTCTCAGGCGCGAATTTTTGTTCGAGAAGGAACTTTATTATAATTATTATATAATTTATAATTAGTATTATATAATTAGGGACACATCCCATATTTCTTGACAACTAAGTATTGATATATTAGAATTCCTGTATGCCGAGGATAGCAAGGGCTATAGCAGTTGGTTTTCCGCACCACGTTGTCCAGCGGGGAAACAATAGAGAGAAAGTCTTCTTTCATAAGAAAGACAAAGAAAGATATTTATCCTTACTCAAGAAATATTCAGACAAATGGGACGCACCAATCCTTGCCTACTGTCTTATGAACAGTCATGTTCATTTACTTACAAGGCCTAAGAAAGAGGAATCTTTATACAAGATGATGCAGGGAGTAACTCTGTGTTATACCCAGTATATAAACAGGGAACATAGGAGGACAGGGAGGTTATGGGAGAGCAGGTATCATTCCTGCATAGTGGCTAAAGAAAAGTATTTATGGGCAGCAGCAAGATATATAGAACAAAATCCAATAAGAGCAAAGATAGTGAAAAAGGCAGAAGATTTTCCATATTCAAGTGCAAGGGCACATATAGCCGGCGCAAGGGATGAAGCATTGGGGGAAGAACTGTTCAAAGAAGAGCAGAGGAAAGACTATAAAAAAATTATCAGGTCCAATATACCGGAGAAAGAAGCGAATATCATAAGATATAACACAAGGACAGGAAGACCATTTGGCAGCGAAGAGTTCATAAAGAAGATGGAGAAGAAACTTAAGAGAGAGTTTATGTTAAAATCACCCGGTAGACCAAGAAAGCAAAAGGAAAAATAAAATATATGGGATGTGTCCCTAATTATCAAACTAATTATCAAAAGGAGCTCTGATATGAGGAGTGGAAATAATTCATTTACTCTTTTTCTTATAACAATATTATGTATTTTATGCTTCACAGCATGTAGCGATAATGCCAAGTCGTCGATTCCTGTAACCGGTTTATATGTACCCGAAATGGAAAATCTGGATTCGACCATGCTTACCATACTCGAAAAGTGGGACATACCTGGTGCAGCGGTGGGTGTTGTAAAGGATGGCAGGCTTGTGTATTCAAGGGGATTCGGGTACGCCTGCAAAGAAAGCGGAGAGCCGGTACAACCGCATAGCATGTTCAGATTAGCAAGCGTATCGAAAACCATAACAGGTGTGACTGTAATGAAACTGATACAGGACGGACTGCTTGACATCGACAGCCCTGTTTTTGGAGAGAAAGGCATTCTGAATGGTCCTGAATATTCGAATATAACTGACCAGAGGGTTTATAGCATCACCGTCAGAAATCTCCTTCAGCATAATGGCGGCTGGAACAGTAGTCTCGGATATGACCCACAATTTGATCTGGTCAACATTGCCAATGCCATGGATGTGCCGCCGCCGGCCGACGCTAAAAGCATCATTAGATATATGC
>JAOUJR010000400.1 GCA_029883145.1 Nitrospirota bacterium | reverse complement strand
AGGCGTTCTTCAGGGTTATCTTTATAATACGTGTTCTGCCAAAAAAGATGGGGTTTCCTCAACAGGTAATGCAATAAGGAATAGATTTTCCGGACTTCCGTCTGTGGGGATATCAAATCTGTATATAGAAGCTGCTTCAATGTCTGATGTGTTGTCACTCAATGAATTGTTCAAAGCTGCTGATAAATGCCTTTACATAACAGGAGCTATGGGAATACATATGGTGAATCCTGTTTCCGGCGAATTTTCAATCGGAGTTTCAGGCCTATGGACCGAAAAAGGGAAGATCGAATTTCCTGTGAAAGAAACAGTAATCTCAGGGAATTTATTATCTTTGTTTGAAAAAATTGAAGCAGTGGGTGATGATTTCAGATTTTACGGGAATATAGGCGTCCCAAGTCTCCTCATTGGTCCATTAGATATAAGTGCATAAAACCTTTCAAAATCACTCTGTTTTCTGCTACAATTAACTTCCAATAACAACGAACTTCTCATTTTCTAATGTAATGTAATCAGATGGAGGAAAAGAATGGACTATTTTTTAACTGAAGACCAGATGATGATAAAGGAATTAATGAGGCAGATCGCAGAGGAAAAGGTTGTTCCTGCAAGGCATGAACTTGATGAGAAAGAAGAATTTCCCTGGGACATAATGAGGGTACTTGCCCAGTCAGACCTCTTCGGTCTTTTTATCCCTGAAGAATATGGAGGTCTTGGAAAGGGATGCCTTGATCTCTGCATTGCTGTTGAAGAACTTTCAAGGGCATGCCTTGGTGTAGCAACATCTTATGCGGCAAACGCCCTCGGTACCTATCCCATTCTTCTCTATGGTTCTGATGAGCAGAAGAAAAGATATCTTCCTGACATTGCTGCAGGGAAGAGACTTGTTGCTTTTGCGCTGACAGAGGCAAATGCGGGGAGTGATGCTGCAGGGATACAAACAACAGCAAAACGTGAAGGAAATGAATATGTATTGAATGGCACAAAACAATGGATTACCAACGGAGGCGAGGCTGAAATTTATACAGTCATTGCGATGACAGACAGGGCAAAGGGCGCAAGAGGGGCCTCTGCATTCATTGTCGAAAAAGGAACTCCACATTTTAATTTCGGAAAAAAAGAGAAGAAGATGGGAATAAGGGCATCAGCTACAAGGGAACTCATATTTGATAACTGCAGAGTCCCTGAGGATAATATTCTGGGAAGGGAAGGAATGGGGTTTATTGTCGCAATGAAGACACTTGATAATTCAAGAACAGGTGTTGGTGCACAGGGAGTTGGAGTTGCTCAGGGCGCCTTTGAAGAGGCGGTGAAATTTGCAAGACAGCGTGTTCAGTTTGGACATCCAATAATTAGTTTCCAGGCAGTCCAGCATATGCTTGCTGATATGGCTATAGAGATAGAAGCAGCAAGGTCGCTTGTCTATTCAGTCGCAAGGTACATAGACAGCGGCGCCAAGGATATGTCAAAAGAATCTGCGATTGCAAAAGTCTTTGCAACAGATCTGGCAATGCGTGTCACCATAAATGCGGTCCAGGTTATGGGTGGTTCAGGATATATGAGAGAATACCCTGTTGAGAAAATGATGCGGGATGCAAAGATTCTCCAGATTTATGAAGGGACGAATCAGATACAGAGGAATGTCATAGGTCAGGCCCTGATAAGGGAGGCAGCAAAAGGGAAATAATAATAGAAATTAAAACATACAACCTTTTTTACAAACATCTTTCCAAAACCTCATATTTTACATATTAAAAATTCTTATTAATCATCGTTCAGCCCTTCAAAACTTCTTTCCATAATATCATTTATCTATGTTCACCTGCACGCAGACACTTTTAATGTTCAATGAAAAATAATGATTTCCGTTCGAAGTGATGTATCTCTCTGCAATGTTCTTCACCTGAAGTGCTTCATCTAAGATACCTTTTTGAAAACTGGCTAATGCCCGAATGACCCTGTTTTTTTTGTTACCTTTTGATTGTTTTCAATATATATATTAAAATAAAAAAAAGGATCAATAATTTATTATTGTGGAATAAGGAACCAAAAAGGCTCCACATAAAAGGAGATGGAAATGAAAAAGGCTGTTTGTCTTGTTTTTGCTGTTTTGATACTGCTCTCTGCCGGCACTATACCGGGGTATGCATTAGATAAAGGTACCTCACATGGTGGGGGTGCCAAACATGGTGGGAGTAGCTATCATGGAGGGAGTAGCC
>JAOUJR010000399.1 GCA_029883145.1 Nitrospirota bacterium | reverse complement strand
TACTCGGGATATAAGGTGCATGAAGATGAATGAAGAAAAAGTGCCGGTAATCGAAGTCCGTGGGCTGGATATGGGTTATGGGAGTTTTGTCCTCATGCGTGATCTGAATTTTACCGTCAACAAAGGTGACATTTTCATTATTATGGGTGGAAGTGGGTGTGGAAAGAGTACATTAATGAAAATTCTTGTTGGACTTAAAGAGCCTCTCCAGGGACAGGTCTTTTATGGCGAAACGAGCTTCTGGGAAGTCAACACAGAAGAGCGTGAGAATATCATGAGGAGATTCGGTATTCTTTATCAGAGCGGTGCACTGTGGAGTTCTATGACATTAGCAGAAAATATTTCCCTTCCGTTGGAGCAATATACTAATCTGAAACCGAGCCAGATCAGGGAGATCGCTTCGCTGAAACTTGCACTCGTGGGACTGGAAGGGTTTGAGGACTTTTATCCATCTGAGATAAGTGGTGGCATGCGCAAAAGGGCCGGCCTTGCAAGGGCAATGGCCATTGACCCTGATATCCTCTTTTTTGATGAGCCTTCGGCTGGACTTGACCCGATCAGTGCAAGTCTTCTTGATGATTTAATCATACAGTTGCGGGAAAGTCTGGGTGCAACCGTTGTCATTGTTACACACGAACTGGCGAGCATTTTCGCTGTCGGGAACAATTCCGTCTACCTTGATACCGATACAAAAACGATGACTGCCTCTGGTGATCCGAAGAAGCTCCTTGCCGAATCTAACGACCCAAAGGTTATTGAATTTTTGACAAGAGGGGAAAGGAAAACATAATGTGCTGTGATAAGGAATTGAAACTTTGTGCTTTTATGACTGGCAAACCAAATTTTGGCAAATAATACAGAGAATGGAGATGTGTAATGATTAAGAAAGTAAATAAGACATTGATCGGGGTATTTGTTACAGGGGCAATTGCCTTGATCGTTATAGCAGTTCTGATTTTTGGCTCAGGCAAATTCTTCAAAAAGACTCACAAGTATGTCATGTTCTTCGAAGGTTCTGTGCAGGGACTTAATATCGGGTCACCTGTCATATTCAAGGGAGTAAAGGTAGGTTCAGTTACTGACATCGATTTGATAGTCGATCCTAAGGATCGCACACTCCGTATCCCTGTATTTATTGAGCTGGAGCCTGGGAGGATTAAGGGTGTTACACAACAATTCAGACGTGACCCAAAAGCTATCCAGAATGCGATAGACAAGGGACTAAGGGCACAACTCCAGATGCAGAGCTTTGTTACAGGACAATTAATGATAGGACTGGATTTTCTCCCTGATAAGCCTGCACTATATGTCGGCCTCGTAAAGGAGTATCAGGAAATACCGACTATACCCACAGCTTTAGAGGAATTGTCAAAGACACTTCAGGAACTTCCGCTCAAGGAGATTTTCACAAAACTGGATCTCACCTTTGAAGGCATCCAGAAGCTTGTGAATTCTCCGAAAACGAAAGAGAGTATTGAGTCACTCAATCATATATTAAAAGACACCCAGAAACTTGTACAGCATATAAACGAAAAGATTGACCCACTGATGGTGAGTCTTACAAAGACATCCGATGCTACTTATGATACCTTAGTTCAGGCAAAAAGTACTATGTCAACAACGAAAGATACTCTGAAGTCTACACAGGATATACTGAAACAGGCTGAAAAGACTTTAGGAACATTTTCAGAAGACTCCCGTCTGGTGTATGAGTTAAACAGAACACTCAGGGAACTGTCTGCAGCATCCCGTTCTGTAAAGTTTTTGTCTGAATATCTTGAACGTCATCCCGAAGCCTTGTTGAAAGGCAAGGGCAGTGATAAAGGAGACTAACATGAAAAACGTCCGTTTTTACTGTATTGCATTATTCTGTCTGTTTATTGTTCAGCTCTTTGTCATCGGTTGTGCAGGTACTTCTGCACCGTCAAGGTTCTATACGCTGCATTCTCTTGGTGATCAAAAGGTAACACAGAATGTTCCTTCATCAGCGCATTTCCTCTCAATTGGTATTAGCCCCGTAGAAATCCCCGATTATCTGGATCGTCCGCAGATCGTAATTAAGAGTGGCCGTAATGAGCTGAAGTTTGCAGAATTTGACAGATGGGCAGGTTCTCTCAGAGAAAATATTGCATCTGTTTTGGCAGAGAACCTTTCGCTGTTGCTTTCAACAGACCGAGTTTTTTTACACCCATGGGGCCCTGCTTTAGATATTGATTATAGC
>JAOUJR010000398.1 GCA_029883145.1 Nitrospirota bacterium | reverse complement strand
GCCTCTGCTGCGGAGGGGGAGGAGGCAGGATTTGGATGGAAACTCCAAAAGGCGAAAGATTCTCCGACCTCAGAGTAGAGCAAGCTGTCGCGGCCGGGGCTGAGGTGCTGGTCACTTCCTGCCCCTACTGCATCACCAATTTTGAGGACAGCCGGTTGAACCTGGAGGATAGTGAAGTCATAGAGATTAAGGACATCACGGAGATTCTCCAGGAAGTGATCTAAAGAATGAAAAAGCTGAGCATGAAAGAAGCGACTGGCAAATCGGATCTGAAAGGCATCGTACCGGACGTCGTCTTCGATCGCTTTTCGGGCGAGGGCTGGGGCAGGACCTCAGCTCACCTGCCCGGCGAGATGGCGCTCGCCATCTCTGTCAATCGCCAGGAACTGGTCACCATCCTGTGCACTCCAACCAAGCTGAATTGCCTTGTCCTCGGATTCCTGTACGCAGAGGGAATCATCTCAGGCACCGGCGATGTGGCGAAAATACGGGTGTGTGAGGAGGAATCGCTGGCCGATGTGAGGCTGAGAAATCCCGAGTATGAATTGCCAACGCAGCGGACACTCACTTCTGGGTGCGGTGGCGGTGCAACTTTCCAAAATCAGGGACAGAAGGTTGAATCGGATCTTGTTGCTACACCCAAGGAGGTGCTATCCCTGATGAAACAGCTTCAAGAACAGATGGTGCTGTATCAATTATGTGGAGGCGTGCACGCCTCAGCTCTGACCGATACCAAGAACCTGCTGGTAGTGGCTGAGGATATCGGACGGCATAACACCTTGGACAAGATCCAGGGCGAATGTCTATTGAGGGGACTATCAACCAAAGATCGACTGCTGCTGAGCACCGGTCGCATTTCGTCCGAGATGCTGCTCAAGGCGGCAAAAATGCAGGCCCCGGTTATCGTTTCGCGGCACTCGCCGACGGGGGCGGCTGTTTCGCTTGCCCGTGATCTGGGCATTACCCTGGTTGGCCATGCGCATGGTAGCCGCCTTTCGGTGTATTCCCACCCGGAGCGGCTTGGCTGTTCAACAGGTTAACATGAATTATTACTTACGAAAATACACCATGTCATTGCGAGTGAGCGAAGCGAGCGTGGCAATCCGACTTCGAGAGAAGTCGGATTGCTTCGGCACTTCGTGCCTCGCAAAGACAACATGCGAGTTGTTTTCATTGCTCGAGGGTGTCCTTGGACATAATATATTCATGTTAGGTATGGCGAACCCGGCTCATGCCTGATAAGGGCGGAGAGAAGTGGCAAAAGAACTAGTGGAAAAAGAACGAATTGAACAGCTTTGCCAAAGTTTCGCAGACAGCCATTTTGGAGATGTCATGGTTGTCGGTGGAGGGATCAGCGGGATTCAGGCCGCTCTCGATCTTGCCACTGCAGGTTTTAAGGTTTACCTGGTCGAGAAATCACCCACCATTGGCGGCAAGATGGCCCAGCTTGATAAGACCTTTCCCACGAATGACTGCTCCATGTGCATCGAATCTCCCAAGTTTATCGAGTGTGACAGGCATCCCAACATAGAGATCCTGACTTATACTGAAGTTGACAGCGTAGAAGGCAAAGCAGGAGACTTCACAATAACCCTGATTAAAAAGCCCAGATACGTTAGAGAGGACAAATGCACCGGTTGTACTGTCTGTGTAGAGTACTGCCCCGTCATGGTCCCCGATCCGTTTAACCAAGACTTATCGTCCAATAAGGCCATCCACATATATTTCTCTCAAGCCGTTCCCCTTGTCACCTATATAGATGAAAACTGCCTTTACCTTAAAGACAAGAAATGCACAATCTGCCAGGGAATCTGTCAGCATGACGCCATAGACCTTCATCAGGAGGCGGAGAAGGTAGAAGTAAAAGTTGGGGCGATCGTTCTGTCACCGGGGTATGAAACTTTTGACCCTGAGCTCCGGGGCGACTATGGTTATGGAAAAATGGAGAACGTGGTAACCAGTCTCGACTTTGAGCGGCTCTTGTGTGCCACAGGGCCGCACGAAGGTGAGATACTGCGGCCTTCAGACAAAAAGCATCCCCATAAAATAGCCTGGATTCACTGCGTCGGTTCCAGACAGGTTATCCCCGGCGGTAATAGCTATTGTTCCGCGGTGTGCTGCACCTATATCCAGAAACAAGTTATCCTGGCAAAAGACCATGACGCGGATATAAAGGCGACCATATTCCATAACGATATTCGGTCCATTGGCAAGGATTTTGAA
>JAOUJR010000052.1 GCA_029883145.1 Nitrospirota bacterium | reverse complement strand
CCCTGAAGAGAGTGATTCGGCATCTCTGGATAGAATAATTGAGCTCCTTATACTTTCAGGTTTTTCCCCGGAGCATGCTATTAATATGTGTATACCTCCTGCCTGGGAATGCTGTGATTTTTCTACTGAAGGGCATCGCGGTAATGTGGAAGCTTTTTTTGAATATCAATCCTTTCTTATGAAACCATGGGATGGCCCTGCTGCCTTAGTCTTCACAGATGGCGACACAATAGGTGCACACCTTGACAGAAATGGTCTCAGACCATTGAGATATTTATTCACTGAGGATGGGATTCTCATTTTAGGCTCAGAGATAGGCGTGGTGAACCTTAAAGAGAAAACGATAAAGGAAAAAGGGAGACTGGGTCCTGGTGAGACTGTCTCTATAGATTTTAAGAGAGGAAAGCTAAGATACACTGATGAGATATTAAGAGAACTTGCAAAACAGAAACCGTATCAAGAATGGATAGATAACTATCTCCTTAGATTGAAAAAGGGAGACGGGACGATTTCCGAGCCCCATCCTGAAATAATGAGAAGACAAATTGCCTTCGGCTACACATCTGAAGAGATTCAGACTTCGATTAAAGTCATGACAGGAAAAGCAAAGGAGATGACGTATTCGATGGGTGATGATACACCACTCCCTCCACTCTCTGAGAAACCTCAACTCCTTTTTAGATATTTTAAGCAGAGGTTTTCCCAGACGACTAATCCTCCTATTGATCCGATACGGGAAAGGATGGTTACATCTCTGAAGATGAATATCGGGTATAAGAGGAACTTTTTGATGGAAACACCTGAGCATGCCCGAAGGCTTCAGATAGATTCGCCATTACTCCTTGAGAGTACTATTAAGGAGATTGAGGAACAAAAGATTTTTAAAATTGAAAGGATACCTATAACCTTTCCTAAAGCCAATTCGAACTCTCTCCTTCCCATTGCGGTCAGGGAACTTCAGAAAAAAGTTGTCACGTCTGTTAAAAATGGTGCAGAGATTATACTCCTTTCTGACATTGATATTACAAAAGAGAGAGGAGCAATACCCGGTCTTCTTGCAGTCTCGGCATCTTTTAAGACACTTCAGAGAGAAGGTATTGCCAACAGAGTGAGTTTAATTATGGAAACAGGAGAGGCAAGGGACATTCATCATATGGCCTGCCTCATTGGTTATGGCGCCTCAGCAATTTACCCTTATCTCGTGTTCCAGACTATTAAGGAGATGTGTGATAAAGGAGCATTGGATGTCCCTTATGAAATAGCTGTTCTCAACTATAAAAAAGCCATAGAGGACGGACTTCTCAATGTAATTGCACGGATGGGGATTTCCACTCTGAATTCATATTATGGCGCTCAGTTATTCGATACAGTGTGTCTCAATAAGGATTTTGTGGATGAATATTTTACTGGGACACCTGTGAGTATAGAGTCAGATGGCATGGCTGAGATAGAAGAGTCCCTTTTAAAGAGACATGTTTTAGGTTTTGACGCAACAGAGCCATCCCTTGATTATGGTGGTCATTTAAGGCACAGAAAAGAAGGGGAATGGCATGCATGGTCTGTTTCTTCTGTTGTAGCCTTAAGCAAATTCATCAGAGATGGTGATTATAAAACATATAAGGAGTTCTCCAGAATAGCCAATGAGCGTCCTGTATTTATAAGACATTTACTTGGATATAAAACAGGCAAACCTATTACTTTAGAGGAAGTTGAATCAGAGGAACATATCCTTAAACGATTCTTTTCTGGAGCCATGTCAGTGGGAGCTCTTTCTCCTGAGGCACATGAAACCATTGCAGAGGCCTGTAACAGGCTGGGTATCAAAAGTAATAGTGGTGAAGGTGGTGAAGATCCTGTACGGTACGAAACCATAAAGAACAGCGCCATAAAGCAGATAGCCTCCGGAAGATTCGGTGTGACTCCGGTGTATCTGGCATCCGCAACCGATCTTGAGATAAAGATTGCACAGGGGGCAAAACCAGGGGAAGGCGGTCATCTTCCCGCAAATAAAGTTACAGAATATATTGCCATGCTCAGGCACTGCAGGCCGAATAGTATCCTTATATCACCTGCGCCGCATCATGATATTTATTCCATTGAAGACCTTGCACAATTGATAAACGACCTCAAAGAGGCAAATCCTGATGCAAAGATCTGCGTGAAACTTGTCTCAGAAACAGGAGTTGGCACTGTGGCTTCAGGTGTTGCAAAGGCATATGGAGATATCGTTCAGATAAGCGGTTGTGAAGGTGGCACAGGTGCATCGCCGCTCAGCTCGATTAAAAATGCGGGCAACTACTGGGAAACAGGGCTTGCAGAGACTCAGAGAGTTTTGATGGAAAACGGATTGAGGCATAAAGTAAGAGTGAGAGTTGATGGAGGACTCAGAACAGGTAAGGATATTATCATTGCAGCCTTAATAGGTGCTGAAGAGTTCGGGTTCGGCACTGCCACAATGATTGCAACCGGTTGTATAATGGCACGACAGTGCCATCTGAATACATGTCCTACAGGAATTGCAACTCAGGACGAGAGACTCAGGGAAAAATTTAGAGGAAAGGTTGAAGGGGTGATGTCATACTTCAAGGCTGTTGCTCAAGAGGTTAGAGAAATACTTACTGAGATGGGTTATGGGAGACTTGACGAGATAATAGGCAGGACAGAGCTACTGACCGAGGTCTTGCCTGAAGGCAACAAAGGTGCAAGAAGGATTAAACTCAACAAGCTTTTTAATGGATACCCTAAAGGACAACCAAGAAGATGCACAATAGAAAAGAACGATAATCCTGTTTTATCAATGAATGATAAACTTTTAAACGACTTATTGCCGTATATTCAAAGTGCAGAGTCTGTTGAAAAAGAATATGAGATTAGAAACATACACAGGAGCATTCCGATAAAACTTAACTATCATATATCTCACCGTTACAAAGATGAAGGGCTCCCTCCAGATACAATAAAATTAACTTTCAGAGGTACAGCAGGCCAGAGCTTCGGCGCATTCAATCATAAAGGATTGTCACTTAGATTAATTGGTGATGCAAATGATTATGTGGGAAAAGGTATGTTCGGCGGGAGAATTATTATAAGACCTTCAGATATTAAGGAAACTCACAAACATGTAATCATGGGAAATACAGTGCTTTATGGTGCAACAGGTGGAGAGTTCTATGGAGCAGGAAGGGCCGGAGAGAGGTTTGCAGTCAGAAACAGTGGAGCTACCGCGGTAGTAGAAGGTGCAGGCCACCATCTTTGTGAATATATGACAAGGGGGACTGTGGTTGTGCTCGGCAAAGTGGGATACAATGTGGGTGCTGGAATGACCGGTGGTGTGATTTATATATTTGACGAAAACGATAAAATAAAAAACAGACTTGATAATTCGAATGTAAAAGCTCTTGGTTTAGAAGAGGAACAAGATATGCAGAATCTGAAGTCTCTGATTGAAAATCATTACAGATACGCAGGAAGTCCGAGGGCAGGTGAAATATTACATTCCTTTGATAGTTTATTAAAGCATTTCTATAAGGTTGTCCCTATTGGATTTTCATTGATTTAATCCAAAAGGGTGTGATATAGTTACACAGGATTTTAAAGCCACGAAGGCTTAAAAGAGGGTCAGCAGGCCTAAAAGCTTTCGCGGCTTTTTTATTTGCCGCGGGAAAGGGAAAAACAAATGAAGTTCAACGTTCTCAGTTCAAAGTTCTGTTTTCTTTTCTTAACCTTTACCTTAACCTTTCTTTTTGTTTCCAATTCCTACGCAGCGCATCCTCTCATCACAGATGACACAGGGACGCAGGGCAAAGGCAAATCCCAGCTTGAGGTGAATGGAGAATATTCAAATGACAATGGCAATACCATAACAGAAATTTCTGCCACTTTCTCAGCAGGAATAAGAGACAATATTGATTTTGTCATTACTGTGCCATATCAATTCTTGAGGACTAAAGATGAAGCAGGGCATAAGACATCAGAGAATGGGATATCAGACATGACTATTGAAATGAAGTGGAGGTTTTATGAAAAGGATGGTCTTAGTCTTGCCCTAAAACCGGGAATTATTTTTTCTACAGGTGATGCTGATAAAGGTCTTGGTGATGGGAAAAATAGTTACAGTCTTTTCTTTATTACTACAAAAGAAATGGAGCCCTTTACCTTCCATGTAAATCTCGGGTACATCAAGAATAGAAAAGAACTCAGGGATATTTGGCATTATTCTTTAGCAGTTGAATATAAAGTAACAAAACCTCTAAGGATTGTTGCCAATGTGGGCGGTGAAACAAATCCCGATTGGAATTCACACGTACATCCATTGTTTTTACTGGGAGGGGTTATTTATAGTGTGAGTGAAAATTTTGATATTGATTTCGGTGTAAAGACCGGCTTGAACAAGGCAGAAGCAGATTATACACTTCTCGCCGGCATTATGTTGAGATTTTAAGGGGGCTATCATGCATATGGCAGATGCTTTACTTTCACCCGCAGTAGGTGGTACTTTCTGGGCAGGCAGTATTGGTGCAATAGCTTACGCATCGAGAAAACTCAGAGAAAACCTTGATGATAGACTCATTCCCTTAATGGGAGTGCTCGGTGCCTTTATCTTTGCAGGCCAGATGATTAATTTTACTATTCCCGGAACAGGTTCAAGTGGACATATCGGTGGGGGAATGCTCCTCGCTGTCCTGCTCGGACCCTATGCAGCCTTTATTGTCATCGCATCGGTGCTGACCATACAGGCACTGTTCTTTGCAGACGGAGGGTTACTCGCTCTCGGAGCGAATATCTGGAACATGGGTATCTATCCTGCATTTATCGCTTATCCGCTCATTTACAAGGCTATCGTAAAAAAGAATGCCTCGAATAAGGTGATTACCATTGCCTCGGTGTTGAGTGTCGTAATCGGCCTTCAACTTGGCGCTCTTTCGGTAGTCCTCGAGACCAAGTTATCGGGGATAACGGAACTACCGTTCGGTACATTCCTTCTCCTCATGCAGCCGATCCACCTTGCCATTGGTCTGATCGAGGGATTCGTCACCGCGGGGATCGTGATTTATGTGAGGTCTCTCAGGCCTGATATCGTCGACGACCTTGAAGGAGTGAAGGCGCTCTCAACGGGCGGGTCATTGAAAAAAGTGATCATAGTTTTAGGGATATTGGCCGTTCTTACAGGAGGTGTTTTTTCCTGGTTCGCCTCAACCTATCCAGACGGACTTGAATGGTCAATAGAGAAAATTTACGGGAAGTCCGGGGTACCTGAAAGGCAAAATCCAATTTCAGGAACATTAACTGAGATACAAAAGAAGATAGCTCTACTCCCTGATTATTCATTGCCCGCAACAGGTAAGGAAGAGGAAAAACCTTCCTGGCCTGCTGTTGATACAATCACTTCTCTCTCCGGTATTCTCGGTGGTATTATGGTATTGGTGGTAGTGGTGATTTTCGGTATAGGAATGAGAGTGCTCAGAAAAAAGATGAGAAAAACATGACCTTTGATAGTGAATACTTTAACATTGGCTATCTCGACAGTCTCTCGTATAAGGATACATTTGTTCACAGGCTCGACCCGAGGGTAAAACTCCTTGTGTCTTTTGTATTTATCCTTTTTGTTGTATCCTTTCCGAAATACGATATCTCGGGTCTCATACCATTTTTTATCTACCCGGTGTTTTTACTTACTGCAGGAGACATTCCTTTGAGAGTGATCGCAAAAAAGGTGCTTGTCGTCTCACCATTTGCACTCTTCATCGGAATATTTAATCCACTGTTTGACACCAATGTGCTTCTCACACTTTATGGGATATCCATTACAGGTGGCTGGATATCTTTCATGTCAATTATGGTCAAGTTTACCCTTACAGTGAGTACAGCCCTTCTCCTGATTGCAGCTACCTCGTTTTTAGGACTGTGCGAGGCACTTGAGAGGCTGAAACTACCAAAGGTATTTGTGATTCAACTCTTGTTCCTCTACAGATATCTTTTTGTGCTTCTTGAAGAAACATTCAGAATGCTCAGAGCACGAGATGCACGGTCGTTCGGGAAAAAGGGAAGAGATATAAAGACATTCATACGGCTTATATCAGTGCTTCTTGTGAGGACTGTGGAGAGGGCAGAGAGGATCTATCAGGCGATGCTCTCACGAGGGTTCAGAGGTGAAATTAAGGTGCTCAGAAGACATTCGCTCAGGTTTCAGGACTTCCTGTTTGCACTATTTTCAGTAAGCATATTTTATATATTCAGGCACTACAATATAGTGAATATTCTCGGAGAAACGCTCGGAAGGACACTCAGATGAGTCATCATATCCTGGAACTTAAGGATGTTTATTTCAGTTATCCTGACGGTACCGAAGCACTGAAAGGTATTTCATTCAGGATACTCCATGGCGAATCAGTCGGCTTAACTGGTGCAAATGGTGCAGGGAAGACAACGCTCCTTATGAATCTGAACGGACAGCTTTTCCCGACAAAAGGGTTAGTATCTATAGGAGAGATACCACTAAACAAGAATACAAGACAGGAGATAAAGAGAAAGGTTGGGTTTGTTTTCCAGAGAGCGAATGATCAGCTATTCATGCCTACGGTATATGAGGATGTCGCATTCGGCCCTGTGAATCTTGGATTGACTCCTGAACAGGTTGATGAAAGGGTAACGAATGCCCTTGAGACTGTTGGATGTCTTCATCTCATTCATAGACCTCCGCACAGGCTTTCAGAGGGTCAGAAGAATGCTGTTGCAATTGCCACAGTAATGGCAATGAACCCGGATATATTAGTCATGGATGAACCTGCCTCAAACCTCGACCCTAAATCACGAAGACAGCTTATTAATCTTCTTAAAGGGTTTGCACATACAAAAATTATTGCCTCGCATGACCTTGACCTGATACTCGATGTCTGTGAGAGGTGTATTATCATTAAAGATGGAAGGATTGCTGCTGACGGTCCTGCAGAAGAAATCCTTTTAAATAAAACGTTGCTTGAGGAAAATAATCTGGAGTTGCCCCTTTCGAGACAGAAGAGATAAACTTCGCCTCTGATCTAAAAAATAGGAAAGGCTGTCTCAGAATTTTTATAATCGACAAGATTATTAATATGACAATCGCAAGTACTCTAAGAATTTAAAGTTTATTCACTTACGCCTCAAAAGGTTTTACTTTTAGGTGTCGTATAAAAATTCTTCATCAGCCTTTCCTATCCAAATATCCTGTATCGTTTAGTTATGCTAAAATTGTTGAATGTCTGATATCCTGAAAGTCTCGTTTATCTTTGCGCTGATATTAATTCTCCTCTGGAAGAAGCTCAACATCGGCCTTGTGATGCTGATTGCAGCTGTTATGCTGTTTCTGCTGTATCAAATGTCATTCATCTTAATACTGGAAACAGGGAGAAATGCTCTTCTGAGTGATGTGACCATCAAACTCGTTCTCGCCTTATCTTTTATCAGAATTTTTGAGATGATCCTCAGAGAACATGCTGTTCTCAGCCAGATGATGGACGCGGTAAAAGCAATATTCAGGAATAGAAAAATTGTTGTGATCACCATGCCACTTCTTATCGGGCTGCTGCCATCTGTTGGAGGTGCATATTTTTCTGCACCAATGGTTGCTGAATCAACTCGTGACATAAAGATGAGTCCTGAAGAAAAAGGGTTTATCAATTACTGGTACAGACACCCCTGGGAATTTATTCTTCCATTATATCCGGGGCTCCTGCTCGCATCAGCAGTTTCAAGAATAGAACTCTATAACTTGATTTCTGTAAATCTTATATGTGCAGTTTTTGTAGTGATAACAGGATTTATCTTCAGTATGCATGGTGTGAAGGGAGTGATCAGTAGAGAAAAGAAGCTCTCAAAAAGAGGGCTATGGAGTTTTATACCTATAGTAGCCATTCTTCTTCCCGTAGTCATATTTCGTATAGAACTGCATTATGCATTAATTGCTGTCGTTATATTTTTGTTTATATTTTACAGGTATAACCTGAAATCTATCTTTACAGTATTCAAACACGGTTTTTCTCTTGATGTGATTATTCTTATACTCGGTGTGATGCTTTTCAAGGAGGCAATGGAGGGCTCAGGAGCGGTCAAAAATCTGAGCCAGTTTTTCGTGAAGGAAGGTATTCCTGTCCTTCCCATTCTTTTTCTCCTCCCGTTTATTACCGGCATGCTCACCGGTCTTACTGTGGGTTTTGTAGGAAGTACATTTCCATTGATACTAAGCATTGCAGGCAGCACAGCAATAAGTCCAATAGCTTTTGCATTTGCCTCAGGGTTTTTAGGAGTACTTCTCTCTCCTGTTCATATATGTCTTATCCTCACAAAAGAATATTTCAAGGCTGATTTATGGGGAATGTATAAAATGATGATACCTGCATCTCTCATTGTCTTTGGTGCAGCAATGGCTGAGTATTTTATATTAAAATGATGAGCGCATACATTGACTTTAAAGTATTTATTCTTTTAAATTATTAAGATTTAGATTTTTCTTTATTTTCCTGAAGGAGCATACTCCATTTGAAAATATTTCAAAAAACCGTAGACTTCTATGAGATTTTTGAAAAAATGGCAGCAAACACTACGCATGCATGTACCCTCTTTGTTGCCCTTATGGAGAACTTCAGCAACATTGATGCCTGGGCAAAAGAGATACACGAATTAGAGCATGAGTGCGACATTTATACCCACGACGTCATGAAGCAACTGAACAAGACCTTTGTGACCCCTCTGGACAGAGAGGATTTACACGCCCTTGTAGGTAAATTAGATGATATCATAGACCTTATCTGGAATGCAGCTGACAGGCTTACCGTATTTAAGTTAAAGGAATCCACAAAGGAAGCTATTTCGATGTCAAAAGACCTTCTTGCAACGTGTGAGATGGTACATAAAGCAATAAAACAACTGAGAGAAAAGAATTACTCACATGTCCAGGAATATTGCATCGA
>JAOUJR010000050.1 GCA_029883145.1 Nitrospirota bacterium | reverse complement strand
GAGCATTGGGAAAGTCGTTCCAAATGTACAGGTACGGATAGAAAATTATGAAACCGGCGGTAATTGTAAACCTGGAGAAATAGGGAGAATTATGGTAAAGGGAGATCTGGTGATGAAGGGGTACCTGGATGACTTTGAAGAGACGTCAATGCGTATCCGACACGGCTGGTACGATACCGGTGATATGGGCTATCTGGACGAAGATGGATTCCTCTGGCATTCGGGCAGATTGAAGAGATTCGTGAAGATCGGGGGAGAAATGGTCTCTTTGGTCAAGGTGGAGGATGTTCTGGGAAAATTCCTTCCGGAAAATGTTGCCTGTTCAGTAGTAGAGGTTCCTGATGCACTGAAGGGAGTAAAAATAGTTGCGGTTGTCACACAGAAGGTAGATGAAAAAAAGATACTGAAGCTGATGTCAGAGCATCTTCCCAATATTGCCCTTCCTAAACAGTTTATCGTGATAGAAGAGCTTCCTAAAATGGGGAGCGGTAAAATAGATTTCAGAAGCGTTGCAGATATAGTGTCAGAGATATTACATAAAGAACACCATCCGTAAAAGGCCTGTCGTTGTTATGAAATTAAAATAAACAAAAAAGTAAAGTAATTTCTGATTGAACTCAATAAGAAAATATCAAGAATGAAATAGTCGTCATACATAATAAAACTGATAATCTTCTTTGCGGAAATTACGCAATACTCCAAAAAGTAGTATTGGTGTGATGATTTTAAAAAAAAATTCTGATACAATATATTCCTTAGAAAGGTAAGGAAGGACTATCAGATGATGATTGATTTACATACACATACTTTTTTCAGTGACGGGGAGCTCATCCCTTCAGAATTAATCAGAAGGGCTGAGGCGATTGGCTATAAGGCTATTGCAATCACTGACCATGTTGACTCATCGAACATTGATCTGGTAATTCCAAAGATTGTAAGTGCACTTAAAAAGCTCAGGGGTTATATTTCTATAGAAGCAATCCCTGGTGCTGAGATTACACATGCACCACCGCAGATTATTCCTGAACTTGTGAAGGAGGCGCGGCATTTAGGAGCAAAGATAGTGATTGTACACGGAGAGACTATAGTAGAGCCGGTTGTACCGGGTACGAACAGGGCAGCAATTGAAGCGAATGCTGACATGCTTGCACATCCAGGTATTATATCGGTAGAAGATTTGCTTCTTGCGAAAGAGAGAGGGGTCACGCTTGAGATCACGTCAAGGAAAGGCCATTCTTTATCGAATGGATATGTGGCAAAAGAGGCGATGAGATTCGGGGTTCCGCTCTGTATCAATACAGATGCCCACAGCCCCTCTGATCTTATCACAAAGGAGATGGCAAAAAAGATACTCCTTGCTTCCGGGGTAGAAGAAAATCGTATTGATTCAATATTCGAAAATTCGAAAGCCATCATTGAAAAGGCACTCAGGAGGGATTAATGCCGAAGGCGATTAAAAAAAGAATTGCAAAAAAGCCTGCAGATGCAGAGGAAGAGGTCAAAAGTAAACTTGCTCATCTACAGGATATCTTAAAAGAACGACAAAAAACCGTAGTAAAATATGGTGCCGTTATTCTTGTGGTGGTGTTCGCTCTTTCAGGCTTTCTGTTTTATACCTATTCTTTACAAAAAAAGGCAAAAGAACTTGAGTACGAGGCATATAAGATCTACTACAATGTATATCAGAAGCAACCTCTCAGTAGAGAAGAACAGTACAGAAAAGCCCTGGATATATTTAAAAAGGCTTATGATACCAGGAAATCTCCAGTATCGTTATTTTATATTGCAGGCTGTTATTATGAGCTTGGTCAATATGATGATGCGTTGAATGCACTGAAAGATTTTGTACAGAGATATTCAAATGAAGGAAAGTTTATTCCGCTTGCCTATCAAAAGATGGCAATGGTTTATTTAAAGAAAGGAAATATCAACGAGGCAATGAATGCAATCGACTCAATGTATAACCTTAAGGGTGATATATATAAAGATTTTGCACTCATAGAATATGCCAGACTTCTCGAAAGAGAAGGGAAGATCGAAGAGGCAAAGAAAAAATATAAAGAACTTACTACACAATTTCCAGATTCACCATTTAGTGAAGAGGCAAAAACAAAACTATCAGGGAAAAAAGAAGGTTAAATTTTCTAAGATTTCGATAGTACTTTCTTCTTGTTATAAGAAGCGTTCTTTATTAGTTTTTTCGTACCTGTACTCTTATTTTTCACAGGAGTTTTCTTCTCGTGGTAAGAAGCTTTCTTTATTAGTTTTTTCGTACCTGCTTTTTTAGCTTTTACATGAGCTTTCTTCTTTTGCTTAAAAGAAGCCTTTTTTATTGCTGCCCTGTCGTCTCTATCTAATACGAATTTCCCTTTTGGAGGGATATAAATCTTTTCACCTGCCTTAAAAGGCATTATCTTTTCCATGGAATTCAGATCAAGGATAACCTGAACAGGAACTCCTGTCTTTTTTGAAATGCTCTTCAATGTGTCTCTTTTTTTTACTTTATAAATGTCTATCGTAAAAAGCTCTCCTGCTGGTACCTGCGAAAGATTCTCAAGAAAAATATCCTTTTTGCCCTCGGGTATCCTCAGGGTATATTCAGGGATATCAGGAGGTGTGCACCATCTTCTGATCTCAGGATTTAATTCTTTTATGACCTCTATTGTTGATTCTGCACATTCTGCAATAACCTCCAGGTCAACAGGTGATGTTATTGTCACCTCGTCATAATCGAGTGGAGGATGATATTCAATATTCTCAAAGCCAAAATCCTCTGGTCTATTTGCAATTAAACTTGCTGCAATAAATTTAGGGACATAATCCTTGGTTTCTCTTTTGATGTGTTTTGTGGTGAGGAGCGACCAGTAATCATCGGTCTTCGTCCTGTTAAGTGCCTTAAGTATCTTGCCTTCACCTGCATTATATGCAGCCATCGCGAGGTTCCATGAGCCAAACATTTCATAAAGATCTTTGAGATAATGTGCTGCGGCTGTGGTAGATTTTACAGGATCCCTTCTCTCATCCATCCACCAGTTGATTGTAAGACCATATCTCTTTGCTGTCGATGCAATAAATTGCCAGTGTCCTACTGCTCGTGCGGGAGAGTAAGCAAAAGGATTGAAACCGCTCTCGATCAAAGAAAGAAACACTATTTCTTCTGGAACGTCTTTTTCTTTAAGTATCTCTTTCATTAAGTCGAGGTATTTACCTGACCTGCTAAGCCAGAGTGAAAAATTTTCTCTTATCCTGTCGGTAAACAACAGGATATTTTTATTAACAGCCGCAACCGCAAGTTTATTGTCACTATAATCTGATACTATCTTTGGACTATTGCTTATGTCTTCTTGCGGTACAGAAGATACGGTCTGTTGGTCCGGCGTGATTTCGTTGACCTCTGACGCGAAAACAGGTAAGGCAGGGAATAAAATGATAATGTGAAGAATAAAAAGCCTTAACCAAACCATATTGCTTGATTTTTTAACTTAAAATGAGCTATTTGTCAAGAAAAAAGTGCTATTATAAATATTGTGGAAACGAAAAAGATATATACCCTTGGTACCAACAGGAGAAATGAAGAAGATTTTGTAGAGATTCTTTTTGCGTATCAGATTCAAAGCCTGATTGATGTGCGACGTTTTCCAAAAAGCAAAATTCCAATATTTACAAGGGAAGCCCTTGAGTCCCTTGTACACAGAGAAGGGATTGAGTATTATTTCCTTGGTGCAGAACTCGGTGGCTTTAGAAAAGGTGGTTATATTGCATATACCCGTTCGGATGATTTTACTGAGGGTGTTACTTTTTTAGAGTCAATTGCCCTTAAGAAGACCGCTGTTATTATCTGTGCGGAACGGTTTCCGTGGAAATGCCACAGGAAATGGATTGCAAGAGAATTATACAAGAGGGGCTGGGAAGTGGAGCATATTATTGATAAAGGAAAAGTGTGGATACCCAAATAGATGTGCTATTTATATAATTTTTTAATTAAGACAGAGCAGGATGAGTGATTGAGAATATTTCTCGATAGACTTCTCATCATTCCTTTGATTCCCTTCAACCCCCTGCATCCAACTGCAATGAGGTCAGTTTTTGATGTCTCTGCGGTATTAAGTATCTCTATCGCACGGTATCCAAATTTTGTGAGTCCTTGTACGTTTTTAAATCTTTTACTTAAATATTCTTGAGCGTGGGTAATAATCTTATCTGATTCTATAAGTTCTACCGATCCGGTTTTCTCCATCACCTCTTTAATCCGGTCACCAAATTCCGGGACAAATTTCCCTGGTATATCAGCAAGAGCTGTCCTTATGACATTCACTATAGTTACCTCTGTATCATCATGAAATGGTATCATGGTCAAAACCCTTCCGGTCTCGTTTGCAGAATCAGAGCCATCTGTAGCAAACAGGATTTTTACCTTTCCTGGTTCTTCATGCTGTTGAGGCTTTATCACAAGGACAGGTTTTGGCGAATTGAGAGTCACTGACCTTGTGACGCTTCCAATGATGAGTGATTTAATACCTTTTATTCCTCTTGCCCCCATCACGATCATATCCATGTCTGAATCCACAGCCACATTGACAATATATTTTTCAGGAGAACCATCCACAATTTTTGTAGTGATTTTTGCACGAACTGGGTTCAGAATATTTGCTGCAGAGTCGAGAATCTTAGGGCAGATTTCTTGTTTTATTTGTTTAAGACTGGCATAGTATGATTTTTTATCATACTTAAAAGGAACCCAGCTTATCACATGGAGAATGGTGATCTCATCATCTGACGAGAAATTTAGGCGGGTTAAAAATTTGGCTGCACCCTCTGAATATTCTGAACCATCTGTAGCAAGTAATATTTTCATTATTATCCATCTTTCATCTGACGATTAAAATAAAGAATATCGTATAAAGTTCGTGCCATCTCTTGTTTAGGATATATATAAATTATATCATAAACACACAAATATTCTTGTCTTTTATGAGGTGAGAGCATATAAGATAAAGATAGGGATTCAGGTCAAATATTATGATAAATTTTGAATTAAGGCATAGTGGTTGTGAAGAAGGACGTATTCAATGTTATGATAAAGAAAGCGTGACATTGATGAAGTAAAAAAGTGATGATTAAAGGCATGAAGCATTTGAATAAATCGTTGTGCGTTCTCATTACAATAATGTTGTTGTCCTCGTGCGCTTCAAAGGTAGTACAGCCTCCGCCAAAGCCGGCAAAGATAGCCCTTGTCCTCGGGGCTGGGGTATCGAAGGGATTTGCACATATCGGTGTTCTGAAAATATTAGAATCCAACAAGGTTCCGATTCATCTGATTGTTGGAACAAGTGCCGGAAGTTTTGTAGGGAGCCTCTATGCATATGGTTACAATGCTTATCAGCTTCAGCAAATGGCTTTTTCAATTGGGAAAGGGGATATAATTGATCTGACCATCCCAGATAATGGGTTTATCAAGGGCGAGAAACTTGAAGAATATATTAATAAATTAGTAATGAATACCCCCATGGAGAAAATGAGGATTCCTTTTTATGCAGTTGCAGCTGACATACAGAACGGCCATGAGGTCGTTTTTGGAAGAGGGAATACAGGAACAGCAGTAAGGGCCAGCTGCTCAATACCAGGCATTTTCAGGCCGGTGAAAATCGCTGAGAGAATGTACGTAGATGGGGGAGTGGTAAGCCCTGTTGCGGTTGACGCTGCAAAAAAACTCGGTGCCGATGTAGTTATTGCGATAGATATTTCCTCGAGTATTGACAGTAATCAGCCTGAAAACACAATAGAAACGATATTGCAAACAATAAATATCATGTATTCTAAACTTGTCTCCACACAGCTTTCAAAGGCGGATGTAGTTATAATGCCAAAGGTGGGGTACATATCCACAAGTGATTTTTCGAAGAGGCACGAGGCTATTCTTGAAGGAGAAAAGGCTGCATCTGAGGTTTTACCTGAAATTCTGAATATCATCGCAAGACTCAAGTGGGAAGGAAGGTTAGAGTGAAAGACGGGTGGCCTTTCCCTTTTAAGGAAGAAATCCTTTTTTAAGGAATTCATTGTAAGAGCATGGGAGGCAATGAACATCAATGGCAAAGATTATCTTCCTCGGTTCAGAAGAATAGATCTTTGTCATCGGGTAAATTTTCTTAAGGAGTAAAATTATTATTGACAAGTAGTACCCAATTTAGCTATCCTGAACATAGGTTCACATGAACATACGTTCACATAGATGCTTTGGATAAAACGGAATGTGAAAGAGGGATCACAAGCATGGCAGAATTAGATGCAGGTAAAGTTTATTGCGGGTGGAAGAGCAAGCTGAATGGCATGTTCGTTGCATTATAATGATTGACTTTTGAAAAGCTCCTGACGCATAAGGCGAAAAGGAGATGGAGGTGTGTATGAAAAAATGGATAACCATAAGTTTTATAGCAATGCTTTTTCTCATACCAGCATATTCCTATTCAGCAGACCTTAGTTCTTTGCGAATAAGCCTCATTGAGGGTGATGTTCAGCTTAATCCCGAAGACACCTCTGAGTGGATGCCTGCTGTCGTTAACATGCCATTAAAAAGTGGTGACAGGTTATGGGTTCCTGAGGCAGGAAGGGTTGAACTCCTTTCAAGAGATGGAACATACCTCAGACTTGATGAACGTTCCTCACTCGATATACTCATTCTGGATAAAGATTCTTCCCAATTTTATTTAATCACCGGACATATGTATGTAAATTTTAGAGGACTGAGTAATAGCGTCCTTCAAATTGATACCCCCATTTCTTCAATACGGGCATATGAGAGAGCAACGTTCAGAATTGATGTAAACGATGATAAAGACACCGAGGTATCTGTATTCAAGGGTGCAGTAAATGCGGAAAGCAGAGACGGAAGGACAAGTGTTGGCGCAGGCAAGACCCTCTCTCTTAAACAAGACATGTACGCTGAGCTCTATCCATTGGGACCTGTTGATGAGTGGGAGAGATGGAACAAGGAAAGAGATCGAAGGCTCTCTGAACGGAGATATAGTTACAGATATTTACCTAATGAGCTGGGAGTCTATTCCAATGACTTTGACGAAAATGGGAGATGGGTATATGTGAAAGAATATGGTTATGTCTGGACACCCACTGTCGTTGTCTCTGTTGGATGGGCTCCTTACAGGCTTGGCAGATGGGTATGGATAGGTGGAGACTATGTATGGGTGTCATATGAACCCTGGGGTTGGGCTCCTTATCACTATGGAAGATGGGCGTTCGCTGCATCTATAGGATGGTACTGGGTTCCTCCTGTGAGGGGTGATGTGTATTGGGGCCCCGGATTTGTGGGCTGGGTCCACACACCTACTTATGTATCGTGGGTTCCCCTTGCTCCTAGAGAAGTCTATTACGGGTATGGTAACTACGGACCGCATAGTGTAAATATAACCCATATCGATATTCATAAGACCGTGATAAAAAATGTGTATAAGAATGTATATGTAAATAATGCGGTAACAACTATACACAATGATACCTTTATAAAAGGTAAACAAGTAGATTTTAAGCAAAAGGAAAATCCATTTCTCAGGGAAAAAATAAATGTGGGCAGACCCCAGATAAAACCAGAGAAGGCAACATTAATGCCAGTAGTAAAAGAGATTCCAAGTGCAAAACAGCCACCTCAACGAATCAAAGATGTGCATGTGAAAGAACTAAAAGAGAAGCGGCCATTAGTGAAAGAAAAGAAAGCTTCTGTTCTGACGCCTGAATCACCACAGAAAAAGATGACAGTCAGAAGTTCTAAAGAGCCAAAGGGAGGTGTATCTACTCAAGAAAGGACTGTAACCACTAAAAGGCCAAGTGTACCAAAAAAAACCCAAAAGGTTAAAGAACCATCAGTGAAGGAAAGGGCAGTACGCACTGAGAGACCAGCTGTAACCACTAAAAGGCCAAGTGTACCAGAAAAAACCCAAAAGGTTAAAGAACCATCAGTAAAGGAAAGAGCAGTACGCACTGAGAGACCAGCTGTAACCACTAAAAAATCTACTCCGAAAGGGACCTGGGTTCCTGCTGGAAGACCTGCTGCGAAAGAAAAGGCACAAGAAATTAAGGAACCTCTTACCAAGGAAAGATGGGTTAAGGAAAGATGGGTTCCTGCTGAAAAACCGGCTGCAGTGGAAAAGCAACGGGAAGTGAAAGAAACTCGTATACAAGAAAAACGGGCACCTGTGGAGGGAAAAAAGGCACCTAAGGAAAGACCGGATGTAACGGAAAGACAAAAGGGATTTAAGTAACCCTATTGCTCTATTATTTTGAGTAACTCGTTGTAGGAAATAGTCTTAACCCCGAAGGCTTTTGCCTTCTGGAGTTTTGAGCCCGGCTCTTCTCCTAAGACGAGATAATCTGTACTTGCGGAAACAGAAGAAGATACATAGCCACCATGAAGTTCTATAAGATCTTCGACCTCTTTTCTTGGTTTCGGCAACGTACCGGTGATCACGAAAGTCAAACCTTCGATAGGACTTTCTTCCTTCTTCCCCGAAGCATAATCGGGATTGCTGATTTTTAACCCGAAATCTTCAAGGGTCTTAAGGATTTTGATGTTTTTTTCATCATTGAAGAACGTAGATATAGAAGAAGCGATCTTCTCGCCCAACTGTTTTATTTTGACAAGCTCATTGCGTTTTACATGATAAAGGTCCCCGAGCTCCTTGAAGTTTTTTGCCAAAAGTTTTGCTCCGTATTCGCCCACATGGAGGATTCCAATTGCAAAGAGGAACTTGGCAAGGGTGGTATTCTTAGACCTTTCAATGGCTTCTAAGAGATTCTGGGCTGATTTTTCGGCAAATCTCGGTAACTCGAGGAGTTCGCTCTTTTTTAATTTATAGATATCCTCGAAATGCTTTATGAGCCCCTTTGAATAGAGAAGCTCCACATTCTTCTCACCAAGCCCTTCTATGTCCATGCCTCCCCTGGAAGCAAAG
>JAOUJR010000397.1 GCA_029883145.1 Nitrospirota bacterium | reverse complement strand
GTCGGGACAACACTCGACCAGGCACAGAAAATCCTTCATAAATATAAAATAGAAAAACTTCCCATTGTAGATAAAGAGAACAAACTCAAAGGGCTGATAACGATAAAAGATATCGAAAAGAGGAAGAAATATCCAAATGCATGCAAAGACAGAGTTGGGAGACTCTGTGTTGGAGCTGCTATAGGCACAGGAGAAGATTCGCTCTACAGGGCAGAATTCCTTGTGAAGGCAGGAGTAGATGTGATTGTGATTGATACTGCCCATGGACATCACAAGTCAGTCATTGCCACACTTAAGTCATTAAAAAAGAGAATTGATGTGGATGTAATTGCAGGCAATATCGCTACTGCAGAGGGTACATTAGACCTCATTAAGGCGGGTGCTGACGGGATAAAGATTGGCATAGGCCCAGGCTCAATATGTACGACGAGAATTATAGCAGGGACAGGCGTTCCTCAGATTACCGCAATTAAAGACTGTTATTCAGTTGCAAAAAAATATGGAGTCCCTCTCATTGCAGACGGAGGGATAAAATATTCAGGAGATATTACGAAAGCACTTGCAGCAGGCGCACACTCTATCATGATTGGGAGCCTTTTTGCAGGTACAGATGAGTCTCCAGGAGAGTTAGTGCTCTTCCAAGGCCGTAGCTACAAGGTATACAGGGGAATGGGTTCCATAGGAGCAATGGCGCAGGGTTCAAAAGACAGATATATGCAGGCAGGAGTAGAATCAACTAAACTCGTTCCTGAGGGCGTAGAAGGGAGAGTGCCGCATAAAGGACCTCTTTCCCAGAGCGTCCATCAGTTAATAGGTGGTTTGTGCTCAGGAATGGGCTACTGCGGGTGCAAAAACCTTAATGAACTCAGGAAAAAGGCACGATTCATAATGATTACGAATGCAGGCCTCAGAGAGAGCCATGTCCATGATGTCATAATAACAAAAGAGGCTCCAAATTATAGGCCTGAATGGTGAATGCACAAAGAAAAGATTTTAGTCCTTGATTTTGGCTCTCAGTATACTCAGCTCATCGCAAGACGTGTAAGAGAGAATAAAGTCTACTCAGAGATATTCCCGTTTAATGCCCGAATAGAAAAGATAAAATTTTTCAACCCGAAGGGCATAATCCTTTCAGGTGGACCATCAAGTGTCTATGAAACAACGTCACCAATTCCTGATAGAGCACTATTCGAACTTGGTGTACCTGTGCTTGGGATCTGTTACGGAATGCAGCTTATGGCGTATCTTTTTGAAGGAAAAGTTGCCAGAGCACTGAAAAGAGAATATGGAAAGGCAGAAATCATCGTTAACAACCGGATAGACCTCTTTAAAGGTATCCCTAAAAAAACTATTGTCTGGATGAGCCACGGTGACAGAATTGAACAGTGTCCTCCTCACTTTAAGCCCATCGCCCATACAGCGAATTCACCTATTGCAGCTATGGCAAATAAAAAAAAGGGGGTTTATGCCTTACAATTTCATCCTGAGGTTGTCCACACACCAAGAGGATTCGATATTGTAAAGAATTTCTTATTTAAGATATGTGAATGCAACCCAACATGGACTATGAAGTCTTTTATCAATACAGCCACAAAAGAGATAAAAGAGAGAGTCGGAAATAAAAAAGTCGTATGCGGTATAAGCGGAGGAGTTGATTCTGCAGTTACCGCAGTGCTTGTACACAGGGCTATCAAAAACCAGCTCACCTGTATTTTTGTGGATAATGGGGTTTTAAGGGCAGGAGAGGCAAAAAAAGTTGAAGATACTTTACGAAGGCATTTTGATATGAACATACATTGTGTTGACGCCTCTGAAAGATTTCTCAATAAACTGCATCGTATTGTTGATCCTGAAATGAAGAGAAAGACGATCGGAAATGAATTCATAAAGGTCTTTGAAGAAAAGGCCAAAAAAATTAAAGGAGTCACGTTTCTCGCACAGGGTACATTATATCCTGATGTAATAGAGAGTGTTCCATTTAGAGGCCCATCAGCCACTATAAAGAGCCACCATAATGTCGGAGGGCTTCTCAAAAAAATGCAGTTAAAACTGATAGAACCTCTCAGGGAATTATTCAAAGATGAAGTTCGTCTTCTTGGAAAAGAACTCGGTATTCCAGATGAAATAATAAACCGTCATCCATTTCCAGGTCCAGGCCTTGCGATAAGGGTTATCGGTGAAGTCACACGTGATAGGTGCGATCTATTGAGAAAGGCAGATGCGATCGTCT
>JAOUJR010000395.1 GCA_029883145.1 Nitrospirota bacterium | reverse complement strand
AAAGAAAAAGCCGATTGTTTTTATATATCCCTTATTCTTTTTGGCACATTATTTGCATAATTCTAGAGTTGAAAAGCAAATACAACTATTCTAAACAATAGGGGATAATTCCAAATAATGTTTCTTATTCCGTGTAGTCAGGATCAATCAATTCCTCCTTTTTGATAGAAATCTCACCCCTGGATTTAAGAGGGACCTCAGAAGAAGGAAGGATGGGTGATATGTTAAAAAAAAATAACGCAATCAAAAAAACTATACTTATGGGGATTTTAAGCATTTTGACTTTCTTAGTTCTTTCTGATGAGGCAAGAGCTGGAGAAAGAACCCCTTTATTGAAGAGAGTGAGTTTCAGACTCAGCGGCGGCTACAGCTATATGAGTTTGGGCGATCTCAATACATATGTCAGTTCCTGGAATTATTATTATGAAAAATATGCTGTAAGTAGAGGCGGCTCAGTCCCTGAGAAGTATGAATATCTTCACGATGGATATAACTTGGAAGGTGAAATATTGATAAATCTTTCATCAAGATGGGCTGCTTCTTTTAGCCTCGGACATATTGACATGGAAAATAACACTACTCTCATCTATCGAGCCGCCGCTAATGATGAAACTAAACATTTTTTAACACATGTCGTAAAAGTAACTCCTCTCACAGTTGGCGTTTATTATTCATTTCCCCTCCTACGTAAGATTAAATTCTTTCTTCACACTGGAGTTGGGTATTATTTCGCCAAATTATCTCAAGATTATGACTTTCAGAGATTTGATGATTATTGGGCAAAATGGCAGAAGGATATGAGTTCTTCTGATTTTGGCTTTCAGGGCGGAATTGGATTTGAGTGGGATATTAAAAAATATCTTTCGTTGGTCTTGGGAGTGTATGGTCAACACGCCAAAATCAAGCCGTTTGAAGGAACGAGAAAATATGAAAACTCATTAGGTTATCAATCTGAACAGGAGGGAGTATTCTATTGTTGGGAAGAGTATGACCCAGAAGTAGGAATAAGCTCGCTTCTTATTTTGCCTGAAAAACCCGAGCCGGCTTGGAACATAAAAGATATCAGAGAGTTCATTTTAGATTTAAAAGGGATTTCTCTTAGATTAGGAATAAAAATTAAACTTTTCTGAATGAAAATAAAGAACAGTCTCATAAGAATTCTTACCATTATTCTTCTTGGCTCAACTCTATTTAAAGGATGTAAGGAGACGCCTTACACTCCTACAGTATGGAGATTTCCTGAATTAACAGAGATCCTTATAACACAGAACTTTATTTTTCATTATTCAGTGCAAGATCAAGTTGACTCAATAAGACAGGAAGTATTTCATGAATGGGCGATCAGCCAGTTAGGTATTATTATTCCCAAAAAAATTGACTACTATAAGTATTTAAATAGAGCACATATGCAACAATTAACCGGGAGGTCTACCAATGGCTGGGCAGACCCTCTTAATTTTGCTGTGCATTCGATATGGTCTTGGGATAACCATGAATGTGTCCATTGTTATACGTCTTTGATTGGCAGGCCTTCTGATTTTTTCAATGAAGGGATAGCAGTGGCTTTTTCAACTGACCCTTATAATGGCGATTATGAGGCTAGATGGTGGGGAAATTCGGTTCATTATTGGGCAAAGAAATACAAGGATGAAGCAACTTTGATTCCTTTAAACAGTATACTGGAGACCTACAGTTTCAGAAGTTACTCCGATGGGATCACCTATCCGGAGTCAGGCTCATTTGTAAGGTTCTTGATAGATAACTATAGCTTATCTATGATGATGTCTTTTTTTCAAATCGGGAATCGAGAGGATCCCATAGAAGAAATAAAACAGAATTTTCAATCCATCTACGGCTTCTCAATAGATCAGGCCGAGCAAGAATGGTTAATGTTTTTGGATAATTATTGAAATAAGTAGGACACAAAGATTTTTAAGAAAAGGACCCTGAGCGAACAAGAATCAAAGGTCTGGATTATCGGTGGTTTTCAGTAAAAGAGAATAGGCTGGCTATTAGGGGAAAAGTAGGTAAAATGGGAAGGGATGAAATGCCCAAATGGAGATTCTAAACCTTGTCCAACCAGCTAAGCAAGGTTATATCTGTTATAACATATTTTAGTATTAATTTTTCCTGGGTTATAACAAAATTTCAGCAAATTTCAGAGAAGGTTTAAAAAGGGGAAATTAGAGTTCAGCAAAGATGCAAATTCCTTTTCTTCCGCATCTCAAATCTTAT
>JAOUJR010000394.1 GCA_029883145.1 Nitrospirota bacterium | reverse complement strand
GCCGAGTTTTTTGCCTAAATAAATTTTATTCTTATCTTGGTTAGGAACAAAGGTTTGAAATTTTTTTAGATTTCCAATTTCAACAAGCAACCCCTGATAATAAGTGTGGTTAAATTCTTCCTGCTTTGCTTTCGATACTTCTTTTGTCGGTAAGATGTTTGTTGGCAACTTATCTTTAAAAGATTTTAATGCCCAGAGACCAGGCTTTATCTTAAAGAAAAATCTTTCATCTTGAACAATACGACGAATGCTAGCAAATGGTGTTTTAGTTTTCCATACACAAGCCTTAATTTTTAAAACCTCTTGATTCAAAAAACCAAGAGTAGCATACCCACCGTTGTTTTCCATTACACTTATAACCGCTTCGTACTGTTTCATAACAAACTTATTTTATCAAATCATCGTGCTTTTTGCTTAAAATCTGGCCATTTTAGTTTTTTTAAAAAGAGACGTATAGTCTATGGACAGCACCCCTCATTTTGATCAATGATCTATCAGAGCATCAGCTCTGACGATTTTTGATTCTTACAAATAGTCTCTTTACTTCTATTTGCTATTCGATCAAAGATCGTCTTTGACGAGTTCCTGAAACGAGTTCAGGATAACAACTTGAGAAGGCGGATTTGGGTTTAAAGAGGTTTCAGCCTGATAACTTTGATCTCGAATGCACCACAGTTTGGTCTTTTCCGAAGAGGGGCAACTGGGCAACTCACCGATCCGATTACAGAGGTAACTGGTCACCTCAGGTTGTAAGAAATCTTATTCTGCGATATTCAGAAGAAGGTGATACTATTCTTGACCCAATGGTCGGTGGAGGTACAACTTTGATTGAATGCAAGCTTACTGGAAGAAAAGGTATTGGAATTGACATAAATCCAGAAGCAATAAAAATTACTAAAGAGAGAGTGAATTTCGATTATCTCTACTCTCAACCGCAGAAATGTTTTATCGGAGATGCAAGAAAACTTGAAGCCATTCCAGATGATTCAGTCGACTTGATACTAATCCATCCTCCTTATGCAGATATTATCAAGTATTCTGATGGCAGGATTAAAGAAGACCTTTCAAGCATTCATTCAATCGATGTCTTCTGTGATGAGATTGAGAAAGTGGCAAGAGAATGTTTTAGGGTTTTAAAATCAAATAAATACTGTGCTGTATTGTTTGGAGATACAAGGAGAAGCAAGTTATATATCCCGATTGCATATAAAGTCATGGAACGCTTTATAAAGGCTGGGTTTATGTTGAAGGAAGACATTATTAAAATCCAGCATAGATGTAAGGCAACCGGGTTCTGGGTGAAGAAATCAAAACTGCACAATTTTCTATTGATAATGCATGAGCATCTGTTTGTGTTTTACAAACCATGATTTTTAAATTTTGTTAAAAAAGGAGAGAAAAAAACAAGGGGGTCTTAATATATGCTAAAATATATATATTCGGAGGATGATATGCAAAAGACTATAGATGTCATATATGAAGATGGTGTATTTAAGCCTGTTAAGAAGGTTAGATTGCCTGAACACTCTAAGCTAAGAGTCACTGTTTCAGAAAAAAAGGAAAAAGATCCTTCTTTGGTTGCAAGAAAGCAGTCCGAATCGCTTCTTTCTATTGCCGGGATGTGGTCAAGCGGAGACCGTGATATCAGTGAAAATACCGATAGATATCTCTATGGAACTTCCCGGAAATATCTGAAACCTTTATAAACTATCAGGGGCTTGGTCTACGATTCGTAGATCTGAGGCTTGCTGAAGCTAAAATAGTTCACACTAAAACTCTTATCTGTTTTCCTTTTCTCTCTGAAGCCGACCCTCCTGCGCTTCGTCTCTGGAGTTGAACAGGCTCACAGATATGGGACTCCAGGACGATGAGACCTTTACTGGTGAAAAAACGTTATCTTTTGAAAAAAATTGCCCCCTGCACCTTAAAGAGTGCAGGAGAACGGATCGTGCTATTTTAAAGCTGCCCTGATAAGATCTAAGAGAGATACAACTCCGATAATATCCTTTCCTTCTTTTACCCAGACCCTGGCGATATTGAATTTGTCCATGAGCATAGCGGCATACTCTAACTTCATATCCTTATCCACACAGACCAATGGCTTTGAGACAATATCTGATGCTTTTACTTGTGCAGGATTCATGCCTTTAGCCAGCACTTTAAAAACGACATCCCTTACCGCAATAACGCCCGGAACATCACCAGCGTCTTTCGGCTTCACAAAAACAGACCTGATAT
>JAOUJR010000049.1 GCA_029883145.1 Nitrospirota bacterium | reverse complement strand
GTTTACGAGAACCGTCTTCATTGTCATTATAATCAGTTGATGTAAGTGCTTGCAATATAGGTGATTTCTCAAATAGCGACACACTTAAAATCTGTAAAATCGCATACAAGCTCAGATTAAGGTTGAGGCGTTTCTTTACTATGGCAAGAAGCACATACACAGATATCGCAATCCATATTTGAGCTTTTACAGCATTCTCTGATGTTCCATAAAAAGCCTTAATCCGAAGATGTTGTTTATCAATTTAAAAAACAATTCCACCTGCCAGCGACAGCGATAAATGTCAGCTATGGTTAGGGAAGGTAGAAGAAAATTGTTTGTCAAAAATACCAGCTTCTTATTCTTCTTGGCATCGTAATACTTAATCTGTCTCAGTTTATCTGGATATGGTTTCTCTGCAGAAACCCTTGCAGAGTGATGATTTGATCACAGAGCACGCCGGTTGATTTATAAACAGGCTTCGAATACAGGCGTTTGAAATCAAAATTCCCCTTTATCTCTAGTGACAAAAAACGCTAAGGATTGATGAATCATGTAGAGGCGTTCAAAATCCAGATACCCTCGGTTCATGACATAAATTGCCCCAGCTTCAATAAACAGATCGTCCAGGATATTCACATCATGAACCTTTCCATGAATAATAAAAATAACCGTCGGGATGTTTCCTCGCAAATCTATCAGCGTATGCAATTTCGCTGCTCCCTTTTTCTTCCGAAACAATGCCCATGGGAAAAGAGATAGGCAAAGGTCGATAATTGTAGAATCCATGGCATATACAGTTTGCTCCAGTTGACCTCCAAAGTCTTCATTGGCATAAAGCTTTCGGGCTTCACAAATAAGTATTTGCGCAAAGTCGGCATATATGCGCCAATCACGTGTCTGATTCGCATGAGCCAGAGTATTACGAGAAACCTTGCTCCTAATCCTCATGTGGTACAGTTTTTTATTGGCTGCGCGCAGGTACGCTTGAATATCACGCAGACTTTCCCGTTACATGAGTTGTGCAAAAGCCATACAGAGAAACTGCTCCCGGCAGGTAAATTTCTTGATCTTATAGTTCCTATTGTACCGTTTGACACATTGATTGAATTCATACGTCGGCATAAAGTCCATGAGTTGAAAAATATCGTCTGTCCATAATTCATAAGCCATCTCCTTCCTCTTTAGTGTAGAAGTATGGCTTTTCTGAAATTTCAATTTCAAATCAGAAAATGCTAAAATGTCTCGTAAAATAAATATTGTCGCCATGTTATACGGTCTTACTATATCAACGTTGGGACAGTAGTGATATATTTATTGTTTTTCTTGATATTTTGATAAATGACATGTAAAATGAATCGGTAGAATATATTGGGAACATGAACAATAAAATGTTTTATAACCCCAATTGTTAAATGGGAAATTCTGAACTCTTAGAGAAAAGGATATCAATCCTTCAAGAGATCTCTAATGCAATAGTTGTCACAGACAATATCGGTTCCATAGCAACCCTTATGCTTGACCTTGCCATCAATTACTCCAATGCCGAGAAAGGCTCATTGATGTTAATAAATAAAAGGGGAGAACTGTATATCCTTGCGGCAAGGGGTATGGATATTCAATTCATCAACACCTACAGAGTAAAGATAGGTGAGGGCATTGCCGGTACTGTAGCAAAGAATCGACTGCCTGTCCTTGTTGAAGATATCGAGATGGATAAGAACTTTAAAGGGGAAAAGAGGGATCGTTATAAGACAAAATCATTCATTTCATGCCCTATTGTGAGCAAGGAGAGACTCCTCGGTGTCCTCAATATTAACGACAAGAGGGACAGCACACCTTTTACAGAAGATGAATTTGCTCTCTTAAAAATCATTGCGAATCAAGCAGCTATCACTCTTGAGAATGCCTTCCTGATGACTCAACTGAGGGCAAAGGCTATCGATCTTGAAGAAATTAATAGAAGACTTATCGAGACTGATGCAGTAAAGACTGAATTTCTCACTCGCGTCTCCCATGAACTGCGTACCCCTCTTAATTCAATCAAAGGTGCAATATTCTATTTGAATCAGTCTGAGAAACTGAGTAGAGATGAATATAAGGATTTCCATAGCATTATCTCGACTGAGACTGATAAACTTGTCTCTATAGTTGAAAATCAACTTGATTTTCTGAGGCTTGAGGACGAAGCACGGATTATAAAAAGATCTGTAATAAATCTCGCAAGTCTTTTGAGGGAAATATTAGACACGAAGTTGTTGAAAACCACTCTTGCAAAAAAGAATATACAACTTGAAGTAGATATCCAGGAGAGTATATCGGATATAGTTGGAGACAAGACGAGGGTTGGCCAGTTTTTTATCAATCTGATCGAAGGGTTAAGTCATTACCTCGAGAAGGACGATACTATCGGAATCTCTATCAATGAGAATGATTTTGTGAAGGTGAATCTAATCCTCTCCAGAAGGATACCAGAAACGTTACTGCCATACTTATTTACCTCAAAATACATCTTTGAACCACAACCTGAGGGGTTGAAGCTCTATCTGGCCAGAATGGTTGCAGAAATTCACCGGTGGAATTTGAATGCAGAAAATAGAGATGACATTTTTCTTCTCTCCTTAACCATCCCGAAGAGTACGAGAGAGAAGGTAGAAGTCGCTATCAATACTACTATGGAAATATTTATTGAGTTTATAGCTGAGCTATTGGACCTTAATATATGTTCCATAATGCTTGTTGATGAACTAACCGGTGAACTTTCGATAAAAGGCGCCAAGGGGTTGGATGATGAGGTAATAAAACGGACAAAAATAAGGATTGGTGACAGTATCGCGGGATGGGTTGCACTCGAAGGCAAACCACTACTCATAGAAAACATAGAGACTGATCCCCGTCTAAGGAGAAGGAGTATTACCCAATACAGTACAAAGTCTCTCCTCTCGCTGCCACTGAAAATTCATGACAGAGTGATCGGTGTCCTCAATCTGAACAATAAGAAAACTGCTGAGTCTTTTTCAACGCAAGACCTTTATGTGGCCTCAGCGTTAAGCGAACGGGTCTCTCATTTCATCGAAAGGCTTTATTCAGGTAAATATGGTGAAAATGAGATGAAGCAGTTCATAACATCCTTTGATAGCCTCCTGAACGCCGGGAAAAGGTACCACAAAAAAAATAGTCATATTCGAGATTTCATGATCAGGATTATGAATAATCTTGGAGCAAATGAAGAAGAAAAGAAACTGGCTCTCTATGTCTCCATAATTTATGATCTCGGCTTAGTGCTTATTGATGAAAGTGTTCTGAAGAAAAAGAAATTTTTACCATCAGATGTCCGTACTTTAAAGGTTCATCCTTATACAACCATTAGTCTCCTCGATAATTTTGAATTTTCTGAGGATGTCAAGAAGGCAATACTGCATCATCATGAGAGATACGATGGCTCGGGGTATCCAGATGGATTAAAAGGTGAAGAAATACCTTTTATCTCAAGGGTCCTCTCAGTTGTTGATAGTTTTTGTGCAATGATTACAGAAAGACCATATAAGAAGGCATTTACAGTAGAAGAGGCATTGCAGGAGATTAAAAATGGTGCGGGCACAATCTATGACCCAAAGGTTGTGGAGGCCCTTCAAGGGGTGTTATAGAGTTAAAAACTATTATAAATTTCCCTGCTTGACCTACAGGTAGGGTTACATGAGGAGGTTATCATGAAAAGGTATGTTGTAATTTTCGTCAGTATTTTCCTGGTTTGTTTCTCCGCAAAAATAGGTAATGCATTAGAGTATACTGTGGACCTCTCTCTTGCACTTTCTGAAGAATACAGCGACAACATCTTTCTGACCCACGACAAAGTGGATGACTTTATAACTCGTATCTCCCCTGGCATTGCTCTCACAGCAAGGTCAGTTACCTCAGAGATGAGACTCGGTTTCTCTCCCACGTTCAATATTTACAGTAAGAATAGTGACCTTAATTACACTGGATATAACCTCACGGGAAGCGGTCTTTTTACACTATCTGAAAAAATGAGTTTAAACATTACAGAGACATATCTTCAATCAAAAGACCCTATAGATCGTAGAGGAATTTCAGACATCATCGATCTAGGTCCTCAATTTGGACTTGCTGAGTATAGAGTAAATGTTACCAGTGCAATTCTTTCGTATAGACTAAGGGGCAATCTTATTTATACACTGGGTGCCAGTTATTCCAGTGTTGATTATAAAGAACCAGGATTCAGCGACATGAAGATTTACTCAGGGAATATGGGGCTTACCTATATACAAAGCGACAGGAATACATTTACCGCGAATGCAAGATATTCTAAATATGACTATAGGCCTACGAGTGATGCAACGGATCAGGTATACACGCTTGGGGTTACGCATAGGTTTACTCCAACAATTTCACTCGGAGTCACAGGCGGTGTAGTAATCACAAAGATTGAGGATACAGGTGCGACCAGTACTGATTTTAGTGGTGGTGTAGATCTCACAAAAATGTTCGAGAGAGGGATGGCCACATTATATTACAGGCATACTGTCACAGGAGCCGCAGGCAGTGATGTCGCACAACCCCTGAGGGCACAGACAGCAGGATTACGCATATCAAGAGACTTAGCAGAAAAGTGGACTGGATCTTTAACCGCAGCATACACTAAATACAAATCAACCGAGCCCCCTGATGTTGAAATAGATGAAACAGCTTTCGGTGCAGGTTTGACATATAATTTTAGGCATTGGGCGACCCTGACGCTCTCATATTATTATCTTAACCATAATGATAAGATATTAAATGCAGCAGATTACAATAACAATATCGTTTTACTTACTCTGAGGTTAGCTTATAGCAAAAAACTCTAAAACATGGAAAAGTATAAAATTGAATCTTTTAAAAATATTCAGCTCTTTTCATCATTAACAGATGAAGAATTGTATCAGCTTACCAACAGAATGGCTGTGAAACATCTTAAAAAGAATGAGATAATTCTCCACGAAGATGATACAAATAACTCGATGTATATTATTTTATATGGGAAAGTAAAAGTTATACAGTCGTCCCAAGATGGCAAAGAAACAATTCTCGCCATGCATCAATCGGGTGATTTCTTTGGTGAAATGTCCTTGATTGACGGGAAAACATCTCCTGCCACAGTAATAGCAACTCAAGATTCAACGGTGGCAATTATTTCGAAGAAAAATTTTTACTCATTGATATTTACTCAAAATAAGGCCCTTGAAAATTTGTTAAAAATATTCTGCTCCCGGCTTCGTGAATCTTGGGAAAAAATACAGATGTTAAATTATAAAAACTCCTCGGAAAGGATAAAAAGACTATTTGCCATGCTCTCAAATGAATATAGCAAAAGGACAGCTGAAGGCGTAATATTAAACATTAAGCTTACCCATCAGGATATAGCAAATATGTCAGGCTTGACGCGTGAGACAGTGACGAGAATAATGAGTAAATGGTATAAAGATGGAGAGATTAAAATACTTGAAAATAAATTTATACTCCTGAGTCCTGATTTTCTACAAAAAAATTTAAATGATGTGATATAAATCACAGCTTTCCCTATTAATTTTTTGTATCCTCAAAATAAGGTTAGTCTCTTATTTGGCTCTTTGATCAATATACGGATATTTAGTGTTTCCGAAAAGGTAAACTCTGAGTAATCAGGGGGCACAAAGCCACGGGTCTTTTCTGATACCTTTGTCTATGAGGTAATTGGAAAGATAGCCGAGCTGCCGAAGAAGCAGTGCTTTCCTAAAGATTATCTTCAGAGATTATCTTTAGGAAAAGGGCCTGTTTCCCTTTAAGGAAACAGGCCCTTTTTATTTGTTTTTTTGGTTTGATTAAAAATATTTAATCAAATTTTAATAGTTTTTTAATAAAGATTTTGTATTATTTGTCCGATATATTTGTAGATGTTTAGTGTGAATAAAGTTAAAACTGCTTAAAAGGAGAGGAAGCCATGAAAAAAGTGAGTATTTTCAATTTATTACTAACCATTATCATATTTTTAACGACTGTTGGTTTATTAAATGCTCAAGCTGAACAACCTGTGCTCTTATTCTCCGATCTTACTTCCGCTCCTAAAACTGGCTGGGACGGTTCTGGTACAAAAGGGGCTGCGGTCACAGTCTGGGGAAAGAATTTTGGTTCAACACAGGGTGATAGCTACATAACCGTTAATGGTGCAAGAATTACGGAGTATGCTGAATGGGGTGTAACAGGCACTGTAAATGGTATTCCAAGAGGTTTAGAAAGGATAACCTTCTGGCTTAACAATAATTGTCAGGATGGTAATGGAACAATTACGATTACAGTAAATGGGGTTACTTCCAATGCCCTGCCTTTTACTGTGAGTCCTGCAAAGATATACTTTGTCTCGGTCTCAACTGGTAACGATAGTTGCAATGGTCTGTATTCAACTTCGCAGGGGGATACTAACTGTCCCTTTAGAAGCATTAAGATGTTTAATCCTGGGCTGAATCCAAGCAGGGACAATGAATCTACTATTGTCTATGTAAGGGGAGGTACATATACAGAATTAGATGTGGATAGCACCTTTGTTGCTTTACGAGGCCCTTATGGAGCATCAGACAAAAGGCATGCACTCATAGCATATCCTACAGAGATTCCAGTATTAGATGCGACCAATGCTGGCAGGGGAGTTATCTGGAGTGCAAAATATTCACCTTATGGACGAAATAGTTATTTCACTATTAGCAAGTTAAGAGCGATTAATGGAAGTGAGGGTATCTGTCTATGGGGTGATTATAACAGGGTAGTTGGTAATCACTTCAAGGATATGCTTCAATCAGCATGGTCAGGCGTTGTGATGGTTGATAACTCCCAATATACAAACATTTACGGAAACTATTTCGACCATAATGGATACGATTCATACAAGCACAATATTTACATCAAAACACATCCTAACTATGTATCGGGCGATAAAAGTGCTGAATATACCTATGTAGGATGGAATGAATTCAGCAATGCCTATGCAGGTGCGGATAATCGTGGTGGAGCGATATTTATCTCCAAAGCGAGTGATGCAAGCGGGAAGTACACAAGATATATTTACATCCATGACAGTTATTTTCATGATGGGAATATGGAGTTCATCTACACAGGAGACAATACTGATATAAGCGATATATATATCTACAATAACATCTTCAAGCACGGTACTTGCCCCAATGCAGGAATATTCTTAGCATGGCACACAAGGAGTGTGTATCTCTATAACAACACATTCTATCAAATCGGTGGTGGCAGTGAGATGGTGTCTGTTACAGGGAACACCACTGCGGTATTCAAGAACAATATCTGGTATTCTCGACTAGGACAACAATTTCTTAGTGTAGAAACATACAGTGGTGCGACATTCAATTCACAAAATGACCTCTACTATGACCCTGATGGTTCAACTATCTTGCCCTCTGGAAGTGGAATCACGGTTACAGGTGCGAAGATAGGAGACCCATTATTTATTGATACAGTCAATGGAGACTTCCATATTGCTGAAAATAGTCCAGCAATAAATGCAGGTATGGCTACTTCATTTACTACCGATTATGACGGGAAAATCAGGGATTCGCAGTTTGATATAGGAGCATTGGAATATGGCGAGACTATTGCTCCACCACCATCTGACACACAGGCCCCTTCAGTTCCCACCGGACTCACAGCATTGGCAGTATCATCAACGCAAATTAATCTTTCATGGAATGCATCAACTGATAATGTTGGGGTAACTGGCTATAGGATATACAGAAATGGAAACTCGGTAGGAACATCGACAACCACAAGCTATTCAGACACTGGTTTGAGTCCGTCTACGACATACACATATACGGTCGCAGCCTACGATGATGCTGGCAATACATCAGGCCAGTCTGCACCAGCCTCGGCGACTACCTTAGCTTCATCTCCTCAGCAAAGCACTCTTACTATAAACAAAGGTGGAACAGGCTCAGGGACAGTAACATCCTCTCCAGAAGGGATAAATTGTGGCTCTGACTGTAGTGAAGCATACAATGCAGGTACAGTAGTAACACTCACAGCTTCGCCTAATACTGGCTCAATATTTACTGGCTGGTCAGGGGGTGGATGTACAGGTACCGGAATGTGCTCAATATCATTAAATGCAAACACAACAGTTACAGCCAACTTTGAGAACAGTACTTCCATAACTTACACAATCGCTACCAGAACAGGGAGGGGGGGGAGTATTTCACCCTCCGGGCGTATTAAAGTGAATAATGGCACCGATAAAACATTTACGATTGTACCTCAAGATGGATATGATATATTAAACGTACAAATTGATGGTGTTTCAATGGGTAAGATAGATACGTACACCTTTAGAAATGTAACAAAAAATCATAGGATAAATGCACGCTTCATAACTTACACAATCACGACCAGAATAGGGAGGGGGGGGAGTATTTCACCCTCCGGGCGTATTAATGTGAATTATGGCACCGATAAAACATTTACGATTGTACCTCAAGATGGATATGATATATTAGACGTACAAATTGATGGTGTTTCAATGGGTAAGATAGATACATACACCTTTAACAATGTAACAACAAATCATAGGATAAATGCACTCTTCGTCAGAATAATTCAATAAGAGAATATGGTAATGAGACTGTTTTATTGATCATATATTAGTAAGGCTTTGAAACTATGCCCATCCCTCAAAGCCTATCGATCTCAGGACGATGTAGACTTAATTCATAAAGGACAAGGTAGTAATTTATAAAATTGCAGATACATAAAGGACTTACCATCTGATTTCCTTTTGCGTACAGACTTAAAAGGCAGCAATAATTGACTCGTATAGTTCTTTTATCTTTTGTGCGTTTGATTCCCAGCTAAATTCTTTCTTGGCATATTCATGAGCATATCTTCCCATGGCTTGGAGGTCCATAATAAAAATCCTCTCTATTGCTTTTCTCAATGCATCTGTATCTTTTGGAGGTACAAGGATACCTGTATTCTCATTAACAACATCCCTTATCCCACCTATACTCGTCGCAATTACTGG
>JAOUJR010000393.1 GCA_029883145.1 Nitrospirota bacterium | reverse complement strand
CTCTTAAGTTCACCGGCGAAGTTCAGGAGGATTTTGTGTTCTTCCATAAGAATGTGTACCGGGTGTCCGGCAGGCGCTAAAACCTTTTCTCTTTCCAGCGATTCTCTGAAGACCTCAAGATGAACCTCGCAAAGTCTTTGAATCTCTTCCCGGGGCATACCCTCTTTCACCAGCTCTTCCTCAATCTTGGCTATCTCATCCGGGGTGACGCCCTTTAATACCTCTCTGAATTCCTCCTTTATCTCCTCGGGCCTGGCACCCTCGTGCAATCTCTTTATCAGCCCCTTCAGAATCTCTTTCTTACCTGACAAATCACTCATTGTTATACCTCCTTTTTATATAATGTAGCTTAACGATCATGCTCATATTTGAAATCCCGAGCAGAGATTTTGGCAAGAGATAGCGAAGACAGATAGACTGGGTTAGGTGACGTGCCAACTCTATTGATTGTTATTACAGTATCCATATTTGCTCCATCCTCTTTATTAATTCTATATGCCTACTTTTTAGATTTTCCAAATTCCACTCAGTATATCTGTCAATTTCTTTTGTAAACTCAAAATCTGTGATGCCCCTTGTGTAATAACTCTGTTTCTTCTCTGAGAATGGCTTATTATTAGCCGACGAGTTTTTTCTTCTACTCAAAAGCACTAAATTTCCAACTTTGTTAGTCCATTCTTTTCGCGCTTCCTCGGTAAATAACCTTATCCACTCACTATTCCTGTCAGGATTTCTTGGTAGAATATGTTCTACTGTAATAATTCCAGTAAAGCTTTTCATGATATTAGCGTTCTCTAAAATAGACAAATCCATCCTTAGCAATAGATATTTGCAATACGATTCAGCATAAAAATTCATAGAGTCTATCGCAGAGAAGAACATACTTTTGTCAGAAGAGACATCAAAAATCTCATGACTTATAATATCGTCCGCATTGTTTCTATCGTCTATTTTTTTCAGTATCTGGTAAATATAGGTAAGCCGTTGCGTAAGTGTTAATCCTGCTACACAACTTACAACAAAGCGTTTTTCCAACACCTTAAGAAATTCATATCTTTTTTCTTCATCAAAGAATTTTCTACAGAAATGGATGAATGGAGATATCCAATCTGATGAGGGAATAAAATCCCTCATTAAAGACATGAGATTATGGTATTTAACACCAATATCTGAAGTTAAACTTGTTTCAGCACTGAGAATCTTTTCTCTATAAATATCTGCTATATCTTTAAGGTATTTAATGAATTCTTTACCTTTTTTCAATTTATTTTTTTCGAATATTTTCTCTTGATATTCTTCCCACAAAGACTTTTTCGCTTTTTCTTTGACCAAATTAGTCCTAATAAATCCTATAAGATTTTCCAGCTCGTCTCTGCCTAACTCGTCTTCTACGGTTTCCCACAAGCTGGCATATATTTCCTGCTCAGGCTCAGCTATAACTGAAAGAGCATCAGTCTTTAGTAAATCTGAAGCAGTAAGTCTTAACCCACGGTCATTTAATACCATGAAGAGTCTAAATGCAGATATTAGGCTCCCAGTTTTTACGCATACAAATAAACAGTTATTCAGAATGAATTTTGCCATCTTTTCCACTAAATCTTTTTCTTCATCAAATTTATCTCTAAAAATTCTTATTGCCATCATCATATTTCTTTTTGAATCATCGAGTGAAGCGATATTATTAAAGGATTTCAGTGTTCCTCCCATTTCAAGAACATAATCTTTGAAAAATTCTATTTCTCTGTTCCACACAGTGATCCTTACCATTTCTGGTTGGTTTAATAATTCATTTTCTTCCTGATAGATTAATTGTTGTAAAGTTCTCCGCCATCCCTCATTTTCCTGAAGGTCTCTCGCCACGGCAATTAGTATTATCAATGTAGTTATCCGTTGTTGTCCATCGATAACTTCATATGTTCCACTTTTATCTTCTTTCTCCTTAATTGTTTGCAATATTATGCTCCCTAAAAAATAGTTTTCATCACCGCTCTCCATGCTGTCCTTGATATCGTCAAATAATTTTTCAAAATTTTCCGCTTGCCAAGTAAAAGGTCTTTGATATCTTGGAACTTGGAAAAGAAATTTTGGACCCAATAAATCCTTTATATATATTTCTTTTGCTTCTATACCCTTGTTCATTCATTAACCTCCTAATTTGGCAGGTCACCTAACTTGTTTATATCCGAAATAGCTTATGTCTTTATTTTTTAATATTACACCAGACTCAAAATAATTTGCAATAAAATTG
>JAOUJR010000392.1 GCA_029883145.1 Nitrospirota bacterium | reverse complement strand
ACTTCCCCCTCCAAGAGTGCTTTCGACTGTGATATTCCCTCCATGAAGTTCAACAAGTTTTTTGGTGAGTGCAAGTCCAAGACCGACACCACCATATTTTCTTGAAAATGATGAGTCTGCCTGCTCAAATTCATCAAATATCTTCTCTTTGTCTTCTGGCCCTATACCAATACCTGTATCCCAGACAGAGAATCTTACAAACTCTAACCCTGGTATTACACAGGGGTAACGCCCATCTATATTTTCTTCCTTTGCTATGTTTATCCCGATCTCACCGACTTCTGGTGTAAATTTTATTGCATTGGAAAGCAGGTTGTATAATATTTGTTTCAGCTTTACCTTATCTGCGGTAATATCGCTGATACCTTCACCTATCGAGACCACAATCTCGATGAACTTATTTTCAGCAAGAGGCTTCATTATATTGATAACCTCATCTATTACAGTACCAATTGGGAATGTCTCATAGACCATCTCATATTTACCAGCCTCTATTTTTGCGATATCCAACACATTATTTATCAGTTCAAGCAGGTGCTTTCCGGCAGAATATATATTTTTCACATACCGTTCCTGGTTTTCACTGAGATCACCGAAAGTCCTTTCGAGGAGCACATCAGAGAATCCGATGATGGAATTCAGGGGAGTTCTTAGTTCATGACTCATATTTGAGATGAACCTGCCTTTGAGTTGATTCGCACGCTCAAGCTCTCTGTTTATCTTCTCAAACTCTTCAGTCCGCTCTATTACCTTCTTTTCAAGGTTCTCGTTCAACTCTTTAAGTGCTTTTGTCTTATCCTCAATGGCCTTCGCTAAGTCTCTTTCTTCTGTCAGGTTTTTAAGAACAAATATGGAACCAGAAGGATTTCCGTATTGATCCTTTAGGACAATAGCATTTAACCTTGCATCAAATTCCCTGAAACCAAATCCAATAACAACGACCTCATAACCTGTAAGTACCGAATTTTTATTAAGTTCCTTTTGAATGAGTTCCCAGGAGTCATCTTTTATCAACGACCCTATTGTCATACCCGTTAAATCCTGCTTGGTGTAACCAAGTATCTCGGTTGCACGCTCATTAAAAACACTTATCAAACCGGCAGACTCTGTTATGAACACCATATCATTTGAGGCTTCGATCAGATGAGCACATTTAAGTCTAAGTTCCTCAATTCTCCTGACTAATGCAATCCTGTCTATAACAATACCTATCAATCCTGCTAACAGATTCAGGGATGATTTCTGCCTTTCAGAAAACTGCCTTGGCCTGAAGTCGTCTATATAGAGGATACCGGCAACCTCGCCCCTCAACATTACAGGGCAGGCGAGCATAGCTCTAATCTTCTCTCTCATTAATGCAGGGTTATTTCTTGTATGCTCTTCCTTGAGGGTGTCAGGGATAGAAACAATGTTTTTGTTTTGCAGAACCATTTCTGTGAGTCCGCCGGACATTACACCCCAGGTTTTATTCTCTATGAACTTTTTGCTCAAACCTTTAGATACAAAAAGTCTCATCTCACCATTTTCATAAACAGCAATACTGCCAGCTGGAGACTCAGACAGTTCAACAGCCTTATCAAGGACAAACCCGAGGAAATCATTAAGATCTGCAGCACATATTTTTGATACTGCAGTAAAAATAGTTTTTTGATCCTCTGCGATTTTATGAACCTCTATCCTTGCCCGTTTCTGCTTTTCGATAATTTCCCACAGGAACCTTGCTCCAATCCCTTCTATTACTTCCACCTTGTTTTCAAAAATCAACCTTACTTCATTGCTGAGTTTGGTGTCCCCGGTGACATTGATCACAATCTCCGGATTGACGGTTCTAAGCAACATTATATCTTCAATAACTGGTATATTCCATTTTCTTGCAAGAATGACTCCTGGAGCGTCTGGTCTCTTTTCATAGACTCCGGCAAGCTCTGTGGTAGGGTCTCCCCTGAGCAGAGAAATAAGGGCACTACCACCTATATTTCCACCTACAATTGCTACCCTAAACATTTTTTTTGTAACCTTTCTCTGAAATAGAAAACATCATTTCGAGAAAATAGTCGAGGAGTTCAGAATCCCACTGTCCTAAATAACGCTCTGATTCCATAATTTCGAGCGTTGCCTTGACTGACCTTTGGTCACGATACGGACGTATTGATACCATCGCATCGAAAGAATCAACTATTGAAAGTATCCTTGCCATAATCGGGATGTCTTCGCCCGTGAGCCCGTCAGGAAACCCTAATCCGTCCCATC
>JAOUJR010000391.1 GCA_029883145.1 Nitrospirota bacterium | reverse complement strand
TCGTTTCTGAGTGAAACAAGTTTGTTATATATTACGACTATCCAGAGCAGGAGCAGCGCAGTTATCGCAATTAGAATCCAACCTGCCATATTCCCTCCCTGTAAACTTTTCGTGTAAGTATTATAGCCTATACAAACTGCTCATATGGTCTATCCACCTAATCTGACCTGTAAAATAAATCTATTACAGACCCAGTCCTGCAAAAGAGACTGGATTTACATTTATATTTATCACCTTTACTCCAAAATGAAGATGAGAGTTGCTCGATCTGCCTGTTGAACCCACAAAACCTATCACATCACCTTTTAACACAATATCCTCAGGTTTAATGTTGAACCTCGACAGATGCATATAAATGGTGTATATTCCATGCCCGTGGTCAATAATAACTGTATTACCGCCAAAGAAAAGCTCTTCTGCCAGAACAACTCTGCCGCTATTTGATGCCTTTACTTCCTCTCCCTTTTTACCCTTTATATCCATTCCCTTGTGTATACTTACTTTTTTCTTATTGATTATCCTTTTTGTGCCGAATTTTGTTGAGATATCGTTTTTAAGTGGGAGCATAAATTTTCCTTTCCAAAGCCTATCCGAAATTGTTTCAAATATTGTTTTTAATCTTTCATCCTCCGATTCGACTCTTTTAAGATCCGCACGACTTAAAAATACTTTTTCCCTTGGGAGGGTAAGCTGTTGTGTTGGAAACCTGGTGTCTCTTACTGCCAAATCTAAGTTCGTTTTCTTCTCTCCGATACTCACCTGAATTGTACACACACCTGGCTTTGTCTCCAATCCAACCGCTCCCACAGCAATAAAACAGCCTTCCCCGCAACTGCTGAAATAAAAAGTCTTCCCGTTTAAAGACGCATCAGGTAAAAGTGAAATCTTTGCATCTGTTACCTTAATAATAAAAGCATCCCCAGGGCTGATTTCATATGGTGACACTTCTACCTGAAAGGCATGAGCAGAGATGTGCGTGAAAAAGAAAAGCAATACAGATACAAAAAAACTTAAAATGGTATTATTTATTTTCATATCAGTCTTCAAAATTATAGCAAAACATATATATTGATATAATATCTTATGTTCAGGAAAATCCTGCTAATGGCTTTTATTATCATAACATTCTCAATATCTTCCGAAGCTATTAATCTGAAGGAATATAAAAACTCTGAAATTATTATTCAGTATGAGCCGCCCATTGAGAATGCTGCGATAAACCTATCAGGCGTCTACCGCAAGGTTAAGACTGTTATCGAAAAGAAACTGAGATGGAAAGTCGAATTCATCCCGACAACCATCTTAATCCACAAGAGAACTGCATTTCAGAAGATGGCTCAGAACGAGCTCGTTACAGCCTTTGCTCTCCCCGGGGAAAATAGTATCGTCATCGACTATTCAAAAATGGAGAGAACGCCTTTTGACCTTACCGCTACCTTCACGCATGAGGTATGTCATCTGGTGCTGCACCACAATATTAAAGAAAAAACTATACCTAAATGGCTGGATGAAGGCGTTTGTCAATGGGCAAGCGGTGGAATCGCTGATATCATTAATCCCGGAGAGAAAGACATTTTAAAACAGGCTGTGCTGTCAGATAATTTATTTGCTTTGAAGGAAATCGCCTTCGCCTTCCCTGAACAACAGAGAGGGTTACTCCTCGCATATGAGGAAAGCAAAAGTTTTGTAGAATTTGTTGTGCATGAATATGGGACAGAGAAACTCCTGTCTGTTCTCAACAGCCTCAAGAAAGGCACGACTATTGAACAGGCAGTACAAGAGAATCTTTCAGTCGAACTGACTGTGCTTGAACAGAAGTGGCAGAAGAGTCTTATAAGACAGTATTCATGGTTCTCCTATATTGCAGACCACCTTTACTGGATTTTATTCTTTGCAGCAGCGATAGTAACGCTCATTGGTTATCTAAAATTCAGGCGAAAACTAAGAAACTATAAAGATGATGGAGAAGAAACAGGTTAACAACGTGGAGATATGTTCCAAAACTTCCTGAATCGCCCATTGTGCCTGAGACTCCCAAGTGGATCTTTTTTTACTATTTCTGATTTTTTGCCATTCTGGAAGAGATCTATAATCCTGTCAAGAGATTCGTGATGGAGCCTTTCTATATGTTCCGTTTCATATAGGGAAGGCAGAATGATATTTTTATCAATGAAATTGCTAAACCTTTTCTGATTCAACCCTGATAGGAATACCATACTTTTAAAAATACGCTTATTTGTCTTAAAAGAAAA
>JAOUJR010000390.1 GCA_029883145.1 Nitrospirota bacterium | reverse complement strand
CCGGCGGGGGTTATCCAGGAATTTGACGATGGCGGCGCTGCTTTTATTTTTGTCCTCCCGATACTTTTGGAGCTGGACTTTGGTAAGAGCTGAAAGAGCTGTCTCTGACCCGGAAAAGAAGAAGGAACATATTAAAAGTACAGTCAATCCGGCAAAGTGGGCCAGTATGCTGAGTGGATTCATTGTGAGATGGCTCTCAAACACATATAACACAGGGAATTATCAGGGTCAATTGCCTTGTAAGGGTGTCGTCAGGTGTTGACGATGAAAGGAATATTTTGATTACTATCGGTGTCGGAAAGAAATCTGGTCCCAGTTCTTGATTCTATATCTTATAATCCTCAAAATTCCTGTGTCCATTTCGCGTTTAGATGTATAACTAAAAAAATAAGACTCGTTGACAGGAATTAGCTGAAAAACTATATTAATTGTGCTTTAAGTGGCAAGAGAGGTATAGGTTAACGAGTAAGATAAAATTGTGATTACTATTTAACTAAAAAATAAGGAGGGGTTATGAGAGTCAAAATTTCCGTTCTGGGATTAATCTTCCTTTTTCTAGCGAGCTGCGTGACAACCGAAGCCGTGAAATTAGGAAAAACAGCACAGCGGCCGCCTGTCTTTTGGGAAGATGTTATTGTTTATAGAACCGCCGATCAAGTCCCCGGCAAATATGAAGAAATCGCTTTATTATCTTCAACGGGTGACGCAGATTTAACCGGAGAGAAACAGATGTGGGATTCAATGAGGAAAAAAGCCGGCGAGTTGGGAGCAAATGCTATTATTTTGGATAGCATGAGCGAACCTAGCCTAGGAGCAAAAATCGTAAGCACGTTATTTCTCGTCTCTGCAGATAGGAAAGGCAAGGCCATTGCGATTTATATTTTTCCTCCTGAAGAAAAAAAATAATTCTTTTACTGAATATCGTTTATCCAGCTTATATCCTTCCTCATATTCTCAATATAGAGACTCTAATAAACATCTTTCTTCAGGGAGTGGCCATATTTAAGTTTTAAAAATAAAACCTTGCCCCAATTTTTATTTCTGGGCCTCCAAAACGCACATCTCTCCACGTAGTAAAGTCTAATCCTTCGTACTTTAATTTTGTTTTTCCAACAATAATTCTTACTTCAGAAAAAAAACTAATTCGTTTAAATAAAGCCGATTCTATGCCAAAGTTAATGTGGGGTGCCAGTCCTCTTATCTTATCGGTATAACTATATGTAATTTCTCCCATCGATCCATATTCACTTTTAGATATTATTTTATAATATCCAAGACCTATTCCCATATAAAAAGATGCTCTTTTGTTTACAGGAGTAATAAATAATAAAGATGCACTTACTGGCATTGAGGAATAGGTCGCTTTCATATAGGATATATCTCCAGTATCATATAGAGTCTTATTTAAGCCATTTTCTCTCCCATAGGCAAATTCGCCAATAATTCTTATCCGCTCTGTAAATTGATAACCAAGTTCGCCACCAAACAGAAAAACGCTTTGTCTTTTACCATAATGGTTATCCACTAAAAATGTATCAAGATGCCATTCAATAGGAAATATTCCAACATTAATACCAAAACTGAATCCTCGCCCAGGTGCTCCTGATAGTTCAGGGCAAATAGCACTAAAAATAAAACAACAAAAACACATTAGAATAATAATTTTTCTCATTTTACCCTCCTTGCTGAGAATTTATTTAAAATGGCTGAAATTTGATCTGGAATGAATTTTATAGAAATTTACTTTTTGTGCTTGCGGCAAATCTCTCACAATTTTACTCGATTTCCACCCGCTGACGTCCTGGAATGAACATATCACAGGAAGAAAGATGGGGTCAAGGATAAGACAATGAGACAAAGCGACAAAAAAAGCAAAAAGGTCAGCCATAAAATAGACTCCTCCTCTCAAATCGACAAAAAGGAGTCATGAATGCTCTCAGAAATAGAAGGATTGTCCAGTCAACACATGTTGACAACAAGAATTTTAAGTTGGGTTATATTCTAAGAGAGTAGCATAATGTATTTTAGTATCTATTTAGAATGGTTTCTCGGCTTCAGATAGATTGTCAGTGTTTTCAAAAAAGCGGCAAAAAGCAGGACACTATACTCAATTCGAAATGAATCTCTTCTATTTTGTACGGGTGAAGGAGATATGGATAAAAAAAAGCCTCTCAGAGATGGCTGAAGCGCCCATCGAGAAGATTCCCCGAAAAAGCCCCCGAAAAAGAAGACTGTCCCCTTTTTTCCTATTTTTTTCC
>JAOUJR010000048.1 GCA_029883145.1 Nitrospirota bacterium | reverse complement strand
TTTCCCTTCCGTTTCTTAATACCTTTACATAAAAAGGCAGGAGTTTTTTCAGGACTTCAAGCGCTTTTTCTGCCCGGTATTCCTGAATAAAGGTGAATATGGCGTTGATAAATATCACTGCTACGATTGCACAGCCAAGAGTGAACATACCCTCGCCTGGGTGAAGATATTCCGACAGGAATGATAACGAGGAAGCTGTCCAGAGTAAAACAGCAAGAAAATGCGTGAACTGGCTTAGAAACCTGAAAATAAGAGGTTTTTTCTTTACCTCTTCAATCTCGTTATAGCCAAATTCTCTCAGTCGCCTGTGTGCTTCATCCTCTGTAAGTCCATCTTTTGATGTAACAAGGCTGTGGAAAACCTCGTCCGGTGTGAGACTATTTATCTTCATGTCTTGGTTTCAGGATTATCAGATCACACGGAGTTTCTCTTAAGACATCTTCTACAGGATTGCCTTTTAATAGTGAACTCAAAAGGCTTCTTTCACTGGCACCCATTATAATAAGGTCATGCCTTTTTGCAGTAGCTTCAATGGTTATGCTTCTTGCCGGGATGCCGGGTGAAAGCATTCTTTCATAGATAATTCCATATTTCCTGAGATGTTCCATGAAGATTGATATATCAGCGGGTATTCTCTTCTCCCATTCTACAGGTCTAAGATGTATCTCACCATGAAAAAACTTTGTTATCGGTTTTGTAATGTGAAGGACAAAGACCTTCGAACCAAAAGCCTCTGCCATCTTTGCAGTAAAATATGCCCTTTCCTTTATATGATCAATTCTTCCTTTTAGTGGAACGAGGATTTTTCCTGGATGTATCCTTCCCATATGCACGACTCTTACAAGGACTACAGAGCAGGGAAGATTTAGAGAGAGTCTTCTTGCTACTGTGCCTGAATAAAACCTTTTCTCTACATCCTCTCTCCGTGTTGCCGCAAAGACAATATTTATTCCTTCAGTATCAACCAATTTCCTGATCTTATTGACAGGGTCACCAGAATCAAAAATGCTTTCTATTTTTATCCCCATATCCTTTGCCTTAAGGAACAATCTTTTTACGGCATCTTCAGCAACTTTGAGATCCTTTTCAGAGGCTCCTTTTTCTGCAATATAACAGAGGAACATTTTACTGCCTGTTATTCTTGAAAGTTCTATTGCATATCGTGCAGAAACCTCTGAATTAAGGTGTTCATTAACTGCTGCAAGTATTTTTTTGTACATAGTTAAAAACAGGATACCATTGCAGATTGAATAAATCAAATATGTAACATGGGATCCCGGTATAGACATATGGGAACAATTATGGTTAATTTATATGATTATTAAACACTCAGCAATTCTCGTCGAAAAAGTAAGCAGATTGCTTTAGGATAAGGCCCTTCGCGATGACTGTTTATGAAATCTTGTTTTGTCATTGCGAGTGGAGCGAAGCAATCTCAAGGGTTTTGAATTTCACCAAGAATTGCTGTTAAACACTTGTTCAGGAGTTAGGAAAGATTTTTAAAAAAAGTTAAGGTAAGGAGACCGAGATGAAGAAAAAGAAATTTTTAATTATAGGAATTCTTATTGTAGTAGTCTTAGTTGTTTTTCTTGTAAGCCGTTTGAGTAACAAGCATGGGGAAGGAATGATTGTGCTTTCAGGTAATGTTGAGGTGACAGAGGCAAATATTGGGTTTAAACTTTCCGGAAGGGTTGTAGAGCTTCTGGTAGATGAGGGGTATAAGGTTAAAAAAGGAGACATACTTGCCAGGCTTGATAATGCTGAACTTGCAAGCATTGTTACTCAGAACAGAGCATCTCTTCAAGAAGCTTTGACACGACTTGCAGAATTAAGGGCAGGTTCGAGAACTCAGGAGATTGAACAGGCACGTGCAAATGTGAGCTCTGCAGAGGCAGAACTTATCAAAGCAAAGAAGGACTATGAGAGGTACGAAACCCTTTACAGAAATGATGCGATATCTGCCCAGCAGATGGATGCATCAAAAAAGACATATGATGTAACTGTATCTCAACATAAAAAGGCACTTGAGACATTGAGTCTTGTGAAGGAAGGTCCGAGAAAAGAGGAAATAACTGCCGCAGAGCATCGTGTTCAACAGGCAAGAGCAGCGTTAGCTACATCAGAAGAAAGGCTAAAGGATACTACAATATATTCTCCGTTTTCAGGTGTAATTTTAAGGAAAAATATCGAGCTTGGCGAAACTGTTGCACCGGGAATTCCTGTGTATACCATAGGTGACCTTGAGAATCCATGGATAAAAGTGTATGTGAAGGAAGACAGACTTGGTCACGTAAAGCTTGGACAAAAGGTAAAGGTTAACACTGACTCTTACCCGGGAAAAACATATGAAGGTACTGTTACCTTCATCTCATCAGAGGCAGAATTTACCCCAAAGATTGTCCAGACACAGGAGGAGAGGGTGAAACTTGTTTTTGGGGTGAAGGTAAGTGTGAAGAATATTAACGATGAACTTAAACCGGGTATGCCTGCAGATGTAAGGATATTGTTGAGATGAAGAACTCAGAGACTGCTGTATCAAGATACAAGGTTTTGATAAACAGGGCTGGCTTTCACACACTGAGAGATTTTTCGACAGTACTAAGCTCTTTTCGCTACAGTCTCGAAACTCACCCCGAATGCTTTCGGGATCGGGACGAAGCAATCTCATGAAACAATAATCTTTTTATAGATCTAAAATGAATGAATCTGTAGCAATAAAAACATCTAACCTTACAAAGATTTTTAATGGCAACATTGCTGTTGATAATCTAAAACTGGATATTAAAAAAGGTGAATTATTTGGACTTGTTGGGCCGGATGGTGCAGGAAAGACAACAACCATGAGACTTCTTACAGCAATTATGGAGCCAACGTCAGGTGAAGCATGGGTTGCAGGCCATTCAATTATTAAAGAAGGCGAAAGGATCAAGGAAAAAATTGGATATATGTCTCAGAGGTTCGGGCTCTATGAAGACCTTACAGTAATGGAAAATATAGTATTCTATGCAGACCTTTACGATGTTCCTGAAAAAGAGCGCCCAGCAAGAATTGAAAGGCTCCTCGGTTTCAGTAATCTCACACCATTTAAGAGTAGGCTCGCAGGAAAACTTTCAGGAGGGATGAAGCAAAAGCTCGGGCTTGCTTGTGTCCTTATTCATACACCTGAAGTCTTGTTTCTTGATGAACCGACAAATGGTGTTGACCCTGTATCACGAAGAGATTTCTGGAAAATTCTTTATGACCTATTAAAGGAAAAAGTGACAATTCTTATTTCAACAGCATATCTTGATGAGTCAGAGCGGTGTACAAGGGTAGGGCTTATGTACAAAGGAAGGTTACTTATGAAGAACGAACCCATGACGATCAAGAAGTCTCTCGGTATACCGATGATTGAGGTGTGGTCTGATGATGCGCGAAACGCAAGAGAGATTATCAGGAATAGTGAAGGTGTAAAAAACGTAAGCATTTACGGTGATAGACTTCACATAGCCATTGATAAAAGAGAGGCACTGGATGATATCATCGGGAAACTTAGGAGTGAGGGCATAGAAGTAAGAGACTACAGGGAGATAGTACCTTCAATTGAGGATGTCTTTATTTCGATGGTGGATAAACGATGAAAGAAAACAACATCGCCGTAAAGGTTGAAGGTTTAACTCGTAAGTTTGACGACTTTGTCGCTGTGGATAATATAAGTTTAGGCATTAAAAAGGGCGAGATTTTTGGGTTCCTCGGACCAAATGGTGCGGGCAAGTCAACAACCATTAAGATGCTCTGTGGACTTTTATTCCCAACCAGCGGAAATGGGTTTGTCGGCGGGTATGATGTCATGAAAGAATCTGAAGAAATAAAAAAACATATAGGCTATATGTCGCAAAGATTTTCACTTTATGATGATCTTAAAGTAGAAGAAAATATCAATTTTTTTAGCGGGGTTTATGGAGTTTCGAAGGAGAAGAGAAAGGAGAGAATGGAAAGGGTTTTAGAAATGGCAGGGATTAAGGATAGGAGGGATGCTATCACAAAAACCCTTCCAGGAGGATTTAAACAGAGGCTTGCCCTCGGCTGTGCTATTCTTCATGAACCGCCGATACTATTTCTTGATGAACCAACATCAGGGGTTGACCCAATTTCAAGACGTAACTTCTGGAATCTTATCTATGAGATGTCACAGGCAGGAACGACTATTTTTGTCACAACCCATTATATGGACGAGGCCGATTACTGTGACAGACTTGCTCTTATATACAGAGGGAGGATTATCGCTGAAGGGACACCAAATGAATTGAGGCAGGAATATATGAAACGTGACGTACTGGAAATTGAGCTTGATAAAGTTGTTGATGCAATGGAAGTTCTCGATAGAAATAATATAGAAACTGCAATCTTTGGGAGCTTGCTCCATGCAACTGTAGATAATGCTGAACTGTCTATCCCACAAATTAAAAAAATACTTACAGATTCAAACATTATTGTCAATAGGATTGAGAAGATCATGCCGTCTTTAGAAGATGTTTTTGTGACATTGATAGAGGTTTCTTAGAAATAAGCTTGCCAGCTTGATAGCGTGGAAGCGATATTGCTGTAAGTTTTCATATGAAACTTTTGAGAGTTAAGGCGATAACAAAAAAAGAACTCATCCAGATATGGAGAGATCCCCTGAGTCTTGCTATGGCATTTTTAATGCCTGTAATACTTCTCTTTATATTCGGCTATGCAATAAGCCTTGATGTTGACAGACTCACCACTATCGTCTATGACCGCGATAAAAGCAGCATAAGCAGGGAACTCATAGCAGAATTCAGAGAGTCTGGTTACTTTACTGTTGTCAGCAATGTAGATAGACCTGAGGATATTGATAAATATGTCGATTCGGGCAGAGCGAGGGTTGCACTGTGGATACCGGAAGATTTCTCTAAAAACATCAGAACAGGAAAAAATGCCGAACTTCAGGTAATTGTTGATGGGAGTGATTCTAATACAGCAACTATCGCATTGGGGTACATCTCTGCAGTGTCAGAGCTGTATTCTCAGAGAATAAGAGGCTACATCACACCTCTTATTGATTTCCGTGTGCGTATCTGGTATAACCAGGAACTCAAATCGAGAAATTTCATAATCCCTGGACTTATTGCAGTAATAATGGCTGTAATTACTGCACTTCTTACTTCTCTTACTATTGCAAGAGAATGGGAGCGGGGAACAATGGAACAACTCATATCTACACCAATAAAAACTTCTGAGCTTATTTTAGGAAAGTTAACACCCTATTTCCTCATTGGGTTTATTGATGTGGTAATATCTGTACTGATAGGTGTCTTTTTATTTGATGTTCCTCTGAAAGGTAATGTCTTTTTACTTATGGCACTTTCTTCGATATTCCTCTTCGGTAGTTTGAGTTTTGGGATCCTTATATCAATTATTGCAAGGTCACAGCTCGTATCGAGTCAGATAGCGATGGTTACCACATTTCTTCCCGCCTTTCTCCTTTCAGGATTTATGTTTGCCATATCGAACATGCCGCAACCACTCCAGATAATCACTTACATTATTCCCGCACGTTATTTAGTATCTATGCTTAAGGGAATATTTTTAAAAGGAAATACATTAGGACTCCTTGTGATGGAAACAGTGTTATTATTAATTTTCGGATTGACAGTTTTTGCTATTGCAAATAAGAAATTCAAAAAGAGGATTCAGTAATAATGTTTAAACGTATCAAACAAATGATAATCAAGGAATTTATACAAGTTTTCAGGGATAGAAGAATGAAAGCGATTATCTTTGGTGTCCCGATAATCCAGACAATAGTTTTTGGTTATGCAGTTACTACAGATGTGAGTAACATAGCGACTGCATATTATGACCTTGATAAGTCATATGAGAGCAGAGAGCTTGCAAGGAGGCTTGAGTCTTCGGGATATTTTACTATCAGATATGCTCCGGAGTCTACAGGAGAAATAAGAGAGTTACTTGACAGAGGTAAAGTTCTCTGTGCAATACAAATTAACTCTGGATTAAAAAAAGATTTGAAAAAAGGAATTCCGACAGAGGTTCAGGTAATTGTTGATGGAACCGACTCTAACACAGCAATAGTTGCAATGAACTATGTGAGCAGGGTTCTCGCAAAATATGCGAAAGAGATGGGAACACAAAATATCAAGGTGTCACCAGTAAAAGTTGATGTGCGCACAAGGGCATGGTTTAATGCTGACTTAAGGTCCAGGAATTATAATGTGCCTGGTGTTATTGCAATAATGGTAATGCTCATATGTCTTCTCCTTACTTCAATGGCAGTGGTGCGTGAGAGAGAGATAGGAACGATGGAACAGCTTATGGTTACACCTTTAAGGCCTATCGAACTCATGATTGGAAAAACTCTCCCCTTTGCTGCTATTGGCTTCTTTGACATGGTTTTTGTGACCTTGGTTGCTGTATTCTGGTTTAATATACCAATAAAGGGTTCATTTATGTTTCTCTCCCTATGCACAGCAATTTACCTCCTGTCAGTATTGGGAATAGGGCTTTTTATATCTACCGTATCAAAGACGCAACAGCAGGCCTTGATGGCAACATTTCTTTTTTTCGCACCTGCAGTATTGCTCTCTGGGTTTATATTTCCAATTGAAAATATGCCAGAGATTATACAGTATGGAACTTACCTGATTCCTCTCAGGTACTTCCTCGTGATACTCAGGGGAATATTTTTAAAGGGTGTTGGCATAGACATACTCTGGCCCCAGATGATTGCACTGTTTATATTAGGTATAGTAGTTCTCACAATAAGCTCATTGAGGTTTAAAAAACGACTCGGTTAGGTGTTGAAGCTTATGTGGAATTCACTCACTATGTAGAAAGACTACACCTTGATGCTACAGGTAAGGCTGCCCATAGTGAGCCTGAAGGGGCTAAGACAGAATCCCATCACCATCATTAGACTGATAGTTAAATAAATCCCAAATCCAGTTTTTAATGGCGGCTTTCGATAAATGTCCTGAGCCATTTACTTCTGGAAGGGTGCTTGAGTTTTCTTATTGCCTTGGATTCTATCTGTCTGATTCGTTCGCGTGTCACATCAAATTCCACCCCGACCTCTTCGAGTGTATGCGGGATATCCTCGCCAATACCAAATCGCCTTCTTATAATCTTTTCCTCCTTCGGAGTGAGAGAACAGAGAATCTTGTCAATTTGCTTTTTCATTTCAATCCGAATCGCGGCATCAAGTGGGGATACCATCGCTTTATCTTCTATAAAATCTCTGAGATAGCTATCCTCTTCTTTCCCGATCGGGGTTTCAAGAGATATAGGATTTCCTGAGATTTTGTTTATTCCCCTTACCTTTTCAACGGAAATTTTCAACCTTTCAGCAATTTCATCAACAGAAGGTTCTCTCCCCTGTTCCTGGACAAATTCCCTTGTTTCCTTTATGATCTTGTTGGATGTTTCCACCATGTGCACCGGTATCCTTATTGTCCTCGATTGGTCTGCCAGTGCCCTTGTTATTGCCTGTTTAATCCACCAGGTTGCATAGGTGCTGAACTTATATCCGCGCCTGTACTCGAATTTATCAACAGCCTTCATGAGTCCGATATTTCCTTCTTGGATCAGATCGGAAAAACTCAATCCTCTACTGAAATATCTTTTTGCAATGCTTATAACGAGACGCAAATTAGATTCTATCATCGTCTTTTTTGCTTCGTGTACTTCTCTTTCACCATCCATCAGAACCTTAATAGCTTTCTTCATTTCAGCAAACTTTAGACCGAATAACGTTTCCTTTTGCATGATCTCCTTATTGTACAACTGACATTCTTTATTCATATCAGATTTTGGATGTCGTGACCTCTTTTTTATGGCTGCTATTTTCTTCTGAAGGTCGTCTATTTCTATTACTGACTGTTTCAACTCATCAGAGAATGCAGTAATGATATCTTCTCTTAATCTGAGTTCATGTATTTTGTCATGTATATGGGACCTATTTTTATCAAGTGTTTTAATGAGTGTACGGGAAGGATTCGTGCCTATTTTATGAAGTTTTTTGAGAGCTGTACGTGATTGGAGAGATGGAGACTCTTTTAAATTATAGAGATATACCTTTCTTTTCTGATAAAGGGAGTTTATTTTCTCTGTAATTTCATAAAATCGTTTTCTTTCAAGGAGCAATTCTTCCTCTGAGTATTCTTCTCCATTCTGAATAATCACTGCAAGAGGAGCCTCTCCCTCTCTGACCATCTTGCCTAAGGTGATGAGTTTCCTTAGTGCAAAGGGAAGTGAAAATATTACCCGGTAAACCTTCTCCTTTCCATCTTCTATTTTTCTGGCAATATCACTCTCGCCTTCTCGTGTAAGTGGTAACATGTTCCCCATTTCCCTTAGATAAAAACGAATAGGGTCTTTCTCATCTTCTGCAAAACTATGGTCTCTTGCTTCCTTGGTAATGCTCTCTACCTCATTATTTAAATACTTGGTGTATCTCTCATCATCATATTCATCAAAGTAATCAAAATAATCAAAATAGTCCTTCACTGGATACCTCTTTTCATAAAAGTACGTTTTTCTTTCAGCAATAAATTCAAAAGGGCAATATCACCGGATTCTTCCGCGTGCCTCACTTTTTCTTCAAATTTTTTCTGCATGAGTATATGCAGACAATCATCAATGTTTCTGTCAATATGTTCTAAGTCAAATCCGGGCTTGAGAGAGAGCGCAGTAATTATGACCTTTTCCGAATCATCTGCCGTATCAAGAAGAGAGCTTAAATTAAATTTATTTGCAAGTGCTTTAATTTTCTTAAAGAGAGACTTTATTGTTTCATCCGTCAAATCTTCAATGTCTAATCGTAAGAGAATATCATCTGCTTTTTCAGGAAATGCGATGATTGCGCTTAAGAGAAGATACTCCTCTCTACTATGTATTGTCTTATCTGTCTTGAGGCTTTCTAATTTATAGAGACCGGTCTTTTTCTTTATTTTTTTGAGTTCACTTCTGAGAACTGATTCATTTACCCTCAATCTGTCAGCAAGTTCACTGAGGAGTTCTTCAGCCAAAATCAGATCCGCTGTGGCTGCAATTATTCCGAGAGCCTCTTTTACTGTATCTATTCTGTCTCCCTTTGATGTATTATGGAGAAACTCGATAATAGACAGGGCACCTGA
>JAOUJR010000389.1 GCA_029883145.1 Nitrospirota bacterium | reverse complement strand
TTCATGCCCTTGAATGCAGAGACGAAGGCATCCTGTACAACCTCACAGGCATCCTCATAGCTTCCTAACATTCTGTAGGATATATTGAGCATCCTTTTCTGGTACTTTCTTACAAAGGTTTCAAAAGCATCAACATCTCCCTTTTTACATAAGGCTACCAGTTCAGCATCTTCATCTTCAGTCCTCTGTTCTTTATTCTTCATATAGTTAGACAAATTGATAAGGTAATTTGTTCTTGATTTTAAATGAAAACCAGCATGATGTAAACCGAGATTATTTATTTTGTTGAATTATTGCTCTAATGATATAATAACTTCTAAAGTATATGAAAAAAATTGGGCAGGAGAATAAATGAAGACCCTGCGGCTTGCACTTGCACAGATTAACCCTACTGTTGGAGATTTTGAGGATAATGTCTCAAAGATTATTAACTACATTGAAGAGGCCAGTAAAGACGGTGTGCAGGTCGTTGCATTTCCCGAACTTGCAATCACAGGGTATCCGCCTGAAGACCTTTTGTTGAAACCGCAGTTTATAGAAGATAACCTCGATGCACTCAAAAAGGTTCAGGAAAATGTTGGAGATATCACCGCTATAGTTGGCTTTGTTGACAGAAATGACGATATTTATAATGCCGCTGCAATAATGTATAACAAAACACTTATTGATACCTATCACAAGATGTATCTCCCTAATTATGGCGTGTTTGATGAATATCGGTATTTTCAGGCTGGAACAAGGTGTCCCCTGTACAAGGTTGGTGATACATGGGTTGGTGTCAATATATGTGAAGATATCTGGTATCCAGAAGGCCCTACAAGACTTCAGGCGCTTGCGGGCGCAGAATTGATTATTAACATCAATGCATCGCCATATAGAATTGGCAGGGGAAAATCCAGGGAGAATATGCTTTCAGTAAGGGCGTTTGACAGTATGGTCAACGTGGCATATCTCAATACTGTCGGAGGACAGGATGAGCTTGTGTTTGATGGCCACAGCATTGTTATTGACGAGAGCGGGACAGTTATCGCAAGGGGAAAACAGTTTGAAGAAGACCTGATAGTTATTGACTTAAATCTTGAGGCGGTGATAATGAGAAGACTCCACGCACCGCGCAGGAGAAAGGAAGTGATTAAACTTGGGAAAGAAGCTGTTGATAAGATTACCATTCCTGTTGAAAAGACTTCTTATGAAAAAAGAAAGATGTCACGGCTTCATTTATCATCTCTGGAATATCCAGTATTGGAACCATTAGAAGAAATATATAGAGCGCTTGTACTCGGCACATCTGATTATGTCTTTAAAAATGGATTTAAAGGTGTTATGGTAAGCCTTAGCGGTGGCATTGATTCTTCTATTGTTGCTTCTATTGCGGTAGATGCACTTGGTAAAGAAAATGTGACAGGGCTCTTCATGCCTTCTCCCTATACATCAAAAGAAAGCAGAGAAGATGTGTATGCCCTCAGAGACAATCTTGGAATAAAGGTTAGAGAAGTTCCAATTGATAACATATTTAAAACTTATCTCGGAGCTTTGAAACAAGAATTCCAGGGTTTGACAGAAAATACAACAGAGGAAAATATCCAGGCAAGGATAAGAGGGAATATCCTTATGGCATTCTCAAATAAATTTGGGTGGCTTGTCCTCACCACAGGAAATAAATCAGAGTTGAGTGTGGGGTATGCAACCCTTTATGGTGATATGGCAGGCGGGTTTGCGGTCATAAAGGATGTGCCAAAAACCATGATTTATGAGCTTTGCAAATGGAAGAATAACAATGAGGGAAGGACCGTAATACCCGAGAGGGTCTTACAAAAAGAGCCTTCCGCAGAACTAAGACCCGACCAGAGAGATACAGACACGCTCCCACCTTATCATATGCTCGACCCCATATTGAAGGCATATATAGAGGATGATAAGAGTTTCGAAGAGATATTGTCTCTTGGTTGCGAAGTTGAATGTGTCCAGAATGTTATCAGGATGATTGATAAGAGTGAATACAAGAGGAGACAGGCACCTCCGGGAATAAAGATAACACAGAGGGCATTTGGAAGGGACAGGCGTTTTCCGATCACAAACAAATACAGGGGGCATTGATTGATAGAAGAATTCAGAGTTTGTCCGAACTGTGGTTATGAAAAAGGCTTTCATGTTTTTTTTAAGAAAGTAAAGGGTAAAATGAAAATTGGTCTTATATGTCCTCACTGCGGCTCCTCTTATGACCTTGGATGGTTAGTGACAAACATAAAAGATCTCAAGCCGGAAAGGGGGCTAAACTAT
>JAOUJR010000047.1 GCA_029883145.1 Nitrospirota bacterium | reverse complement strand
TGTTCTGCCGGGAGTATATAAAGGTAGAATAACCATTTCACCTCAGAATGGGAGAGAAAAATCCCTTCCCTTCCAGGTAAATGTTATGCCCATTTCCCTGGAAGATATTCCAGGCATAGACTATTTTATGCTCATGACCTATGAGTTTACAGAATTGACAATGCCATGGAAAAAGGAAGAAAAAGAAAAGATCTATGAATCAGCATTTAAAATCCTTAAAGATTACAAGGAACATGGAATGACTACACTAAATCCCCATTCTCCTTTTGTACTTATAAGAAATGACGACGGGACACCAAATCTTGAAGATATTTTTGCTACTCTTAAAGCAGCAAGAGACATCGGTTTCACAAGACCAATTGTATGGTATATGGGACACCTCATCCAAACTGCTAAACCAAAACATCCAGGAAATATACATGGTTTTGATAATGATATCCATGTTCCTCGATTGGAATATATTGTTAAAACTGTATCTTCATTTGCAAAAGAAAATGGTTGCCCTGAGGTTATCTTTTTACCCATAGATGAACCAGACGATATATATCAGGATTTTCAAGATAAGCGTCGCACTATAACACCTTTGTTATTAAAGAAAATACAAGAAGCAGGTGCAAAAAGTATGCTGACCACTCACACCTTTAATCGGTTCAAACCTCTCAATTATATTTGTACAAGTGAAGTCAGCAAGGAAGGTCTGAAAGCAGCACATAGCAATGGGTCAATATACTGGGTTTATAACAACGAAGTAACCACAAAGTGCAATAATCCTGCGTATGCGAGATATATTTATGGTTATTATACGTGGGAAAATAATATAGACGGGATGACATCCTGGACATTCCAGAATACCCAGAATGCGAGTGGGTTACCAACAAAAGCTGACTCTTCTGGAAGTGATATTTACCTCGCCTATCCAGATCCACACGGTCCTCTTGCTACTCTTAAATGGGAGGCCATCAGAGAAGGGATTGATGACCATAAGCTCATCTATCAATTGCAGAAACGTATAACTACCTTGCAGAGAAAAGGAATCGATACTTCTCACTATGAGAAATTTCTCAGAGAAATAAGGGGAACGCAAGATGTACCCGGCTGTAGCTTTGAAGCTCATGACGGATGGAACTCTTTAATATTCGAGCAACAGAGGAATAATTTAATTTCAATGATTTTAGATGCAGAGACAAAAATAGGACAGGGACAGTATAAAACGAAAACTCATTGATCATGATTATTTGTACACATATTAGATCGGTCTGATTCATGGTGGGCAAGGGACAGAAGGATTGAGACTACTTGAGCGCATAGAACAGGTCTTTTTAAACTATAAGGATAGACCTGCCTTTTCCTACTATATTCCTCCTGACTCTTTACGTACTGTGACTTATGGTCAACTTGAAGAGAGTGTAAAGAGATTAGCTCATTTTATGCTGCATCATGGTATGAAGCCAGAGGATATAGTAATGTGTTATATGAACAAGTCAATCGAATTGGTAGCAGCTATACTGGCTACTATTCTCAACTGGGGAATATCTTGTTATCTGAACCCGAAGCTCAAACCTTCTCAGGTTTTAAAACTATCCTCAAGCGTTAAGCCTAAATTTATCATTCTTGACAAAAATACATTTATACATATTATGAAGTCCAAAGAGTCAGTTGACAGGAATAATCAATTTATACTTTATACAGGTTCTTCTGGATCAAAAGCTATAGATGCTTTTTATATTAAAGCTTCTGCCTCTCTCCATATTCAAAAATATCCACATGATAAATACGATGAAGCCACGCCATTTACAATAACACGTCATGATTCATACAACAATGCTTTCTGTCTGTTCACTTCTGGGTCCACTGGTGTCCCAAAGGGTGTTTTGATTTCCAGGGATGATCTATTGCAAAGGGCAAATACTGAGGCCGAAGACTATGAATTAAAAGAATCAGATTGTTTGCTGAGCTTAGTTCCTTTTTCATTCGATGTAGGGTTAAATCAGTTCTTTTCCTGTTTTTTGGCAGGAGCTCATCTCGTCATTCTAAATTTTTGGTTTCCCAAAGACATTTTAACAACAATAAAGTCTCTTCACATTACAGGAATTTCGGGTGTGCCCATGATATGGGTTGACATGATTTCTTACCCACAGGAGCCTGGTTTTGAACAGAACATTCAAACACTGCGGTACATTACTGTTTCCGGCGGTGACCTTGCACAGAACCAGTTATTGCAATTGAGGAGATACTTTAAAAATGTGAATATCTACAAAACCTATGGTCAAACTGAGACTTTCAGGAGTTCAATGCTTAGACCCTGGGATTTCGAGAGAAAAATGACCTCTGTCGGCAAGCCTGTCAGGGGAACTCAAGTGTTTATCCTTGATGAGAATAACAAAATCGCTCCGCCAAATACTCAGGGAGAAATTGTTCATTATGGTGGTGGCACTATGCTCGGTTATTTAAACGATGTGGAGGGAACACAGGAAAAACTTAGAGAAGTCCCGGACTCACTCAAAGATGTTCTCACAGAGGGGAAAGTGGTTTTTACGGGTGATCTCGGGAAAATGGACAACGAAGGGTATCTCTCTATTCTCGGTCGGGAAGATGACATGATCAAAACCCTGGGATACAGGGTCTATCCGAAGGAGGTGGAGAATTATATACTGGAGCACGAACGAGTAAAATATGCTGCTGTAATCGGAATCAGCAACGGTCGAATGGGCCAGATGATTTTAGCAGAAGTCGTCCCTAAGAGCCCTCTGAATGCTAAAGAACTAAGCGCTTACCTCGGACATAGATTACCGTCTTATATGGTACCTGCTGAAATATATATTGTTGACAGTCTCCCACTAACAGAAAATGGGAAAATAAAATACTCGGAAATAAAGAGAAGACGTGAAGAAAGAAGAATTCTATGAAATAGTTCCAAAAGAACAGATCATGCAATTGGTAAGAGAAATAGATCTCCCTGCTTTTATCTATTTTAAGAAGATCATAGAAATAAAATATAATGAACTCCTGGAGTGTTTACCTGAAAACTTTAATATACATTATGCCTTCAAGGCTAATCCGAACAAAGAAGTCTTAAACACTATTCAAACCTTTGGAATGGGAGCCGATGTTGCTTCTCTCGGTGAACTCATGTTGGCGGGAGAAACAGGCTATTTGCCGGAAAAGATAGAGTTTACAGGACCGGGAAAAACTCTTGAGGAATTGTCTTTAGCAATTGATTTGGGCATTTCATCAATCAATGTTGAAAGTATTTCAGAAATCGGTAAAATTGCAACCCTTTGTCGTGAAGAAAATTCCACTGCTAACATAGGGATTCGCGTCAATCCTCACACAAAATCTTCAACCTCAGCAATGAAAATGAGTGGTGATACACAATTTGGTATTACCGAGGATGATCTCGAAAAGGCCTTTACATTGATTAAAGCAGAAGAAGAACGGTTGCACTTCACCGGAATTCATATGCATCTCGGTTCACAGTTTTTAGATGCTGAGAAACTTGTGTCAAATTTTCGCTTTATTTTAGAAAAAGCTTATGAAATAGCCCATAAGTATGACATTAAGGTTGAGAAGATTAATTTTGGTGGGGGATGGGGAATTGATATGTTTGCGAAGAAACCACCACTCGATCTGTCAGTCATCAAACAGGGTCTATCAGAATTTTTGAATAACCCAACATATAGACCTTTTGTTGACAATATCCGACTCGTTGTTGAACCAGGACGTTTCCTCGTTGCAGAATGCGGTCTTTATGCTGTTGAAATACTCTATCGAAAGAGGGCGTATCAAAAAGAATTTCTTGTCGTTAATGGGGGAATGCACCAGCATTATACAGCGGCTGGAGGTATTGGACAGGTCATTCGGAGGAACTATGAGATAGATGTCCTCACAGATGAGAGAAAAAATAAAGGAATGACTAAATATACAATATCTGGCAGTCTATGTATTCCCGACGATATACTAGCCACAGAAGTTGAATCGGATGTCGAGATTAAAGAGGGAGATGTGCTCATTTTTTTTAATTCTGGCGCATATGCATTTTCTGCAAGCCCTCTCCTTTTTTTGAGTCATCCATTACCAAAAGAGATAGTTATTTGATAAAAGAATTATATGGAAAAATACAAAAACAACCTATAAAGAAACAGTTGTTTTGATCTTATGGACTTTAACAAAGTCAGAGAATCAGTAAAAAAATTAGTTACAGAAATTATTGCCATGGATACAGAAGGAGAGACCAAAGGAATTACCATCGAATATGATGATTCATTGATAGATAGTGGTCTCATTGATTCCATCGGAGCAGTTCAATTAATTGAGGCGTGTTCCTTAGAATTTGATATCATTGTTCATCCAGCAGAACTGTCTATAGAGAACTTCGACAGTATAAACAAGATTGCAAAATTTATTCAGTTAAAACTGGACGGACAGGACTAACCACACCATTTATCAATAATTCACACGTATTATGAATACAGTAATTGATCTCTTAGAAGAGAGTTTTTCTCTTCATAAATCTAACGTGGCTGTCAGGATATACGATAAAGTGTGGTCCTATGGTGAGTTGCATTCTTTATCGAATACAATTGCGAGGTTTTTATTAGAAAAGGGGATTCAGAAGGGTGATAGAGTTGCTGTTCTGATGAACAAATCCATCTACTTGTATGCTGCCATTATTGGTATTATAAAAAGTGGGGGAGTCTATGTTCCGCTGGATTCTAAAGCACCACCTCTCAGATTAGCCAGAATGCTCGAAGATATTGACCCTTTTTTCGTGTTCATTGATCATGTTTTTATCAGTCGCTATAAAGAGAGTCGAGAATATCTCAAATATCTCTATGAAACTGCCTTTCTTGATGACCCTGAGTGCAGTGATTATCAGAAAATTCTTTTTGAAAAAAACCCTATTCGGGTCATATCGGGTGCTCCTTCTCTATCTTCTGAAGACCTTACCTTAATCCTTTTTACATCTGGCTCTACAGGGGTACCTAAGGGCGTCATGATTACCCATAAAGGCTTCTATACTATTGTAAAGTGGACTTTAGAAAACATTGACCTTAGTCCTAATGATGTTATCAGTGCGCTCAATGCTACTGCTTTTGATATGTCAATCATGGATATATTCTTCGCCCTATGTTCTGGTGCAACGCTTGGAGTGTATCCTGAAGAGGTGATCTTTCCAAAAGATATCCTGAAACTTACATACCATTATGGTGTTACCAAGATGGTCATGGTACCATCTACCTTTAACCTGTTAGTCAAAAGCGGTCTCATACAACCTGAGCGTTTAAACACATTAAAGGATGTCTTTTTAGGCGGAGAACCACCACCGCTTGATAGTTTAAAGAAAATTATGAATAAGTTGCCTCACACAAAGTTTCATAATATCTATGGACCTGCAGAAACTACGTTATATTTGACTATAAACACATTGAATAAACCACCTGATTCTGATGAAGGACTTTTACCCGTTGGTTTCCCTGTCACAGGTAATAGTTTTGTTCTAGACAATACAGACCTCATAAATAAAAAAAATAGAGGCGAGCTCATCATCTTTGGGCCACAGGTTGCAGCAGGTTACTGGAATGACCCGGAAAAAACAGATAGTGCTTTTGGAGTAAATAAGCAGGGAGAACGATTTTACAGAACAGGGGATATCGCTTCATTCGATCCTGAAAGAGGTTATTTCATCCATGGACGAAAGGACAATCAAATAAAGTTCAGGGGATATCGCATCGAATTAGAGGAAATTGAATACGTTGTTTCATCATTAGGCTTTGTCAAAGAAAACGTTGTCATTCCTCTTTACAAAGATGGAGAAGTGAAAGAGTTGAAGCTGGTCTATTCAGCAGCAAGAGAATGTAGCAGGGAAATTCTTAGAAAACTAAAAAAAATAATCCCAAATTACATGATACCAAAATATTTCATTTATCTTGAGCAACTTCCGAAAAATAAAAGTAATAAAATTGATAGAGCACTCCTTAAGGAGAAGTATGGTAATTTTTGAAAATAACTAAAAACGTTCCATTAATTATTTGTTTTTGTGGTGTGATATTAAAAAAAGTATACAAATAATAATTTACTGATAAATGATAACTATAAGAAACAATGAGAATATTAATCAATATACTGAAAATAATTTTCTATAAAATTCTGCAGGTCTATGAGGCATCCAAGTACGACACTTATACAATAGCAGAAAAATTCAGGAAACAGGGTGCAAAAATAGGAAAGAATTGCTCTATTCAAATTAGACATTTAGCATCAGAACCGTATCTCGTAGAAATCGGTGACAATGTTTCAATTGCAGCCGGCGTAACGTTTATTACCCATGATGGTGCAAGTGTGATTTTCAGAGAAGAAATCCCTCCCCTCAGATATTTCGGAAAAATCGTCATTGAGGATAATTGCTTTATTGGGTCAGGAGCGATTATCATGGCAGGCGTGAGGATTGGGAAAAATTCCATTGTTGGAGGAAATGCAGTTGTCATCCGGGATGTTAAACCGGGCAGTGTAGTTATTGGAAATCCTGCCATCCGTGTTTCAACAGTTGAGAAATATGAGGAGCGTTGCCTTCAAGAATGGAACAGACAGGGATTAACTAAATTTGAACACCTCTTTAAAGGAAAGAATAAGCAAGAGGTTCAGCGAATCATGGAATCGAAAAAGTTTCGAGAGGAACTAAAGAAACATTTGCTCTCAGTAGATTTATTGTCCCCTAACCAGTCCAAAGAGAAATCAGATTAACCATTTATCATAAGTAAGGTTTACATATGAAGCACCTGTTCAAATTCATTAAAGATATTATTCTCAAGGTAAGGCATTTAATTGAACTGAGGAAGTATAACAGCTATACAATTGCTGAATATTTTCGTAAACAAGGAGCCCAGATAGGTAATGGATGTAACATAATACCTACTTCTCTTGGAACAGAGCCTTATCTAGTAAAAATTGGCAACCGAGTAACTATTGCCAGCGGGGTCACTTTTATCACCCACGATGGTGGTGCGTGGATTTTAAGAGATGAAGATTCAAACGCTCAAGTTTTTGGACCTATCATAATAGAGGACAACTGTGTTATCGGACAGAATGTAATTCTTTTCCCAAATATAAGAATCGGCAGGAACTCTATCGTGGGGGCTGGGTCAGTTGTCATTTCTGATGTCCCTCCAAACACTATCGTGATGGGAGTTCCTGCAAGGCCTTTTGGATCTATAGAAAAATACAGGCAAAAATGTATTGAACGCTGGAGAATACAAAAACCTCCTGATTGCATAATTGAGCCTGACAAGGACTGGTGGACTTCAAAACATTTTGCTCAAAACAGGGAGAAATTAAAAAACCATCTCTTAAAACTTTTCAACAAAGAACTGGCGCTTGACACTACTGAAGATACTGAAAATAAAAAGCGCAGTGATTAAATGAAGAATTGTTTAACTATGTCATTTAATGGAAGAAAAAAAATTTTATTTATAACTGACATATTTTCTACCATGGCCGGGTCTGAGCGAAATATAACCCAGCTCATGACAAATATCGACCGGAAGAGATTCCAAATCATGGTCGCATGTTTTATATCAGGTAAACTTGCTCAGGATATGAGAGATCAAGGGTTTTCTGTTTTTGATCTGCAGAGTGGTGGAATATATACTATTCGCGGTATAAAAAACCTTGCCTTTTTACGAAAACTTATTCATAAGGAAAAAATATCTCTGATCGTTTCTTACCATGAGAGTTCTGACTTCTACGGCCTGGTACTCTCAAACATCTGTCGTGTTCCTGTTATTTCCAGCAGAAGAGATATGGGCTATAAGGCAAAGTTCCATCATAGGATAGCCTATAGATTCTGTGGAAGATTCTTTGATGCTGTGATAACAGTTTGCCACGCTGTAAAGAACGAAGTGATAGATCGCGGCTGGTTCTCGGTAAACAAGGTTTTTCCCATTTACAATGGAGTTAATATAAGAGAATTCGACAATAAACAAAATATTGAATTGTTAAAGAAAAAGAACGGAATTGAAACAAAACAGCCTGTAGTTGGTGTGATTGCTGGTTTAAGAAAAATAAAAGGTATTAAATATTTTATCGAAGCTGCATCTGTAATCTCCAAACGTAATCCTGAAGTTGTATTCCTGATCATTGGCCCCGATTTAAGAGAGCCCGGTTGCACAAAAGAAGAGCTGGAACTGGTTGCCAGAAACTTAAATGTTTCAAATAATGTCCATTTCATCGGGAGGAGAGATGATGTAGCCGATTTGATCTCAATATTTGATGTTGCTGTTGTTTCCTCACTGAGCGAGGGGTTTTCCAACGTTATCTTGGAATACATGGCCTCATCAAAATCAGTTGTAGCAACCAATGTAGGTGGTAATCCAGAGGCAGTTGTAGATGGAGAAACAGGATTGCTTGTTCCTCCCGGAGATTCTTTATCATTGGCAGATGCTATCTGGTCAATCTTGATAAACAAGGATATGGGAATAAGACTCGGCATAGCTGGAAGAGAACGAGTCGAAGAAAAGTTCAGCTTGGAGAAAATGATAATAAATTATGAACATCTGTTTGAACAAGTAATATTAGATAAAAATGTAATCTCTACAGAGCTTTAATTTGAAACCAATGGAGAATGTATCAATAGTTTGTATCTCAGTAAAAAGATTTATTAAATATTCGAAGTCCCCGGAATTCATTAATAGAAAAAAGTATAAAGGATTAATAGTTTCTTTTATGGGAATGGATTGATGCGTAGTGGAATGTTTTTAAAGAAGGAAGAAAAATTGAAACGCTGCACTTTTTGTATTATGCCTGAGACAGCCATTGGAATAAAATATGATGAAAACGGATCATGCCAACTATGCCGAGATTTCAAAAAATATTCTTCCAAAGGAGAACAAGAATTACAAATAAAAATTAAAAATTATGTGAAGAAAGACGAAAAATACAATTGTATCGTCCCGGTAAGCGGAGGAAGGGATAGCTCATATGCATTATATTATTCTAAAGAAATATTAGGGCTCAGTCCGATCGCTGTTCATAATAATAATGATTTTGAAACAGAAATTGCCGTCAAAAATTTAGAAAACATTACAAAAAGTTTGGATGTGCCACTCGTTCGTATAAGTTCTTCAAACCAAATCTCAAAAAAAATTGTAGCTGAAAAATTCAAAATGAATGCACCTTTTGGTCCTAAACTTGTCGTAGAACAGACC
>JAOUJR010000388.1 GCA_029883145.1 Nitrospirota bacterium | reverse complement strand
TAAAGAAGCATAAGGCAGAATTAGAGGAAAAGTATAAGGTCAGCGAAATAGGCATATTCGGCTCATTTGTTCGCGGCTCACAAAAGAAGAGAAGTGATATTGATATACTGGTTGACTTTGGTGAACTGCCTGATATCTTTTTGCTTATTGATTTAGAGGACTATCTCAGAAAAATATTAAAGAAAAAAGTTGATTTAGTCAGAAAAGGAGCAATAAGACCCGAGCTTAAAGAGATTATCTCAAAAGAGGCAGTTTATATATGACAAGAGATTATAAATTATTCATTCATGATATTTTTGAAGCGATAAAAGATATAGAAATATTTTTAGGAGAAATTGATTATGAGGAATTTCTTAAAGACAGAAAAACCCATAAGGCTATCGTCTAGCAGATACATATAATCGGTGAAGCAACTAAAAACATTCCTGAATCAATCAGAAGCAAATATAAAGCTGTTCCATGGAAATATATGGCAAGGATACGCGATAAAATTGCCCATTTTTATTTTGGGATTGATTATGAAATTGTATGGAATGTTATAAAAGAGAAGTTGCCGGAGATTAAACTTGCGATTGAAGCAATTTTGAAGGACTTAACTAAAAATACTAAAACATGAACCAGCAACCCTTCATCACCTCGTTAACCAAATCCACACCGCCAACAGAAAGACCCCAGCGCCGATATTTCCGCCCTCGAAAAACAGATCGAGATGGTCTGTGCCCTTTACGGTCTCTAACTCAATGACTTTATGAGACCTTTAATTCAGAAGTACAATGTGCACAACGAACAGCATTTATAGGAATCACAGATAGACAGTATGGACATTCTTTTGTTGTCGGCATTGCTGGCGGAGCTTCCTTCTCCATCCTGAGTGTGTTAATCTTCCGAATAACAAGAAACACTGAGAAGGCAACGATGATAAAGTTAATGATCGTATTTACGAATACACCATAGTTGACTGTAACCGCTCCTGCAGCTTTGGCAGCAGCGAGAGAAACATACGGTCCGGCTACTTTCCCCTCTTTGAGAACAATGAACAGGGTGGAAAAATCAACATTACTCAATAGCAGACCGATAGGCGGCATAATGATATCAGAAACAAACGAATTGACGATTGTTCCGAAAGCAGCGCCAATGATTATACCAACAGCCATATCAACAACATTGCCCCGCATCGCAAATTCTTTGAATTCTTTAAACATGGCTACTCTCCTTTCTGCATATTCATTTACCAGTTATTCGCTACCCGTGAAACACTGTTTCTATCCATTATAGCAAATTCGAATTCTGACTATTTCTGACCCAAACAGGCAGAAGATTTTTAAGCAAATATATCATATTTTTATTATAATTAGATTCAATGAAGAAAGGGATATACATACTCCCGAACACACTGACGCTCTGCGGGCTGTTCTGCGGGTTTTATTCAATCCTTGCAGCACTCAAGGGCGATTACGTCATTGCTGCCTGGGCTATCATGGTTGCCAATATTTTTGATGGTCTCGATGGCTGGGTTGCGAGGCTTACAAGCAGCACTACGCGGTTCGGTATAGAATTAGACTCTTTATCTGACCTGGTTGCCTTTGGTGTTGCCCCGGCAGTCATTCTCTATAACTGGAGTCTTGCGTCCTTTGGCCGGGTCGGCTGGGCTGCTGCATTTCTGTTTGTGGCATGCGGTGCACTGAGGCTTGCGAGATATAATATTCAGATGGGCTCTTCTGAATCCAGATCATTTACTGGCATGCCCATTCCAGGCGCTGCATCGATGATTGCAACGCTTGTAATATTCTACTACGAAAAATGGGATACCATACCGGATAAAAATTATTTTATTTTGATTTTCACCATATTTCTTTCTATGCTCATGGTAAGCACACTGAGGTTTCATGGTATAAAGGAACTGGACTTGAGTAAAAGAAAACCTTTCTGGATATTAGTTGCAATAGTTATGATACTCTTCGTGTTAGTCATGCATCCCCAGATTGCACTTTTCTTGTTTGCGATGATTTATTTGATTGGTGGTCTCATTGAAAATATGTTTCTCTATTATAAGAAACGAAAACAAATGAATAAGGCAGGGATTACAAAATGAGAATAATTAAGATATTTGACACTACACTCCGTGATGGTGAACAGTCACCCGGTGCATCGATGAATGTCGAGGAAAAGATTCGTGTTGCAAAACAGCTTGTTCGGCTGGGAGTTGATATAATTGAAGCAGGGTTTCCTATAGCCTCTCAGGGTGACTTTGAGGCGGTAAAAAGGATTGCCACAGAGGTAAAAGGTGCAACAATT
>JAOUJR010000387.1 GCA_029883145.1 Nitrospirota bacterium | reverse complement strand
GGACGTATACTCATAGACTTCAAGGTGATCGAAACGATAGCCGATATAAAGCTCTCCTGCGCCATCCATGTAATCAAAGATGTTCGTGGACGTGACGATTTGGGGTGAATCAGGCCTTGTCCAAAGTCCAATGGTTTGAGGAAGACGAATGGCGCTTGTTTTCATTTTTAGGATCACTCCTGCGAGTATGGCTAAGATAAGGATGATAATGATTGATGCTGAAGATACCGCTTTAGAAGATATCCTCATGACCGCTATCCGTATTCATTTATAGCAGATTTTCCCCTTAGTTTAAAGAATTATGTGTAAATCGCTTCAAAGGAGAAGTAAGAACAAGAACCAGGAAGATTAAAACAAGATTAATCAGTATTTTCTTATTTTTCTACCGTGTAAATCTCATACAATGAATAGTAATCCCCTTCCTTATTAATGTGCCTGCGTATTACGTAATAATTATCATACCATTTTGTACTAAAATGAAAGAGATTAGGAAATGGGATAAAAAAGCTTCCCTCATATCTCAACGAAGGGAGTCTATAAACCTGCACTTCATTCTCTCCCTTTTTCCAGTTCCTGTTCCCGGTTATTATCAAAAGCCAGTCCTCTATAACCTTTATCCCCATCAGGGCAGGAGCATGAGGAGGGATGTATAGAATATGATTATAATAATTTTTTAAAATCGGATCCGTTTCACTGATGACATATTCATACCAGGATTCAAATTCCTCTCTTTCAACTTTAAATCTCTTGAAATTGATATCTATCTGATATTTTTTCTTTCTTTTGCTTCCAATCTCAGCGCTTTCTATCTCCGGCTTCTCTATATCCGGGACATAATAGACCACTCCCCTTTTCCAGTCGACTGAAAGAATCCGATTCAACCTGAAAGGTCCATAATAATCTACATAAGATTCTCTTTTTTTTAGATATGGCCAAGTCCATGGTTTCTCTTTTTTTGTTTCTGCTATGACTGATAAATTCTCAAAAATTCCCTCATATGAGACTATATAATAAGTCATATTCTCATAAAATCCGGTGGACTCAAAGGAAGTGACTGTCCGGTTGCCCTTTTCTTCTAAAGATGTAAAGCCTCCCCGGCCGAATGTAAATTTGCTTCCGTATCCCTCGACCACATTGGATAACTTGGCAATCGTCTCGATCTCCAGGGTATTTGGATCAAGGGATTTAAGATAATTGTTATCTTCAGAAAGTATTTTCCCAGAAGATGAAACCAAAACAGTAGGGAAATTCCAGCCTCTTATTTCATCAGGTCCATCTCCATGAATTAATTTTCTCTCTTTTTTCAACTCCCAGGAGTAATCGTATAACTTAAGCTGAGATTCCCTCCATGACCTATCCAGAAGCTCAGAACAGATCACACCTTGAGGCAGGGCTAAGCACCATCCGCTCCAGAGATCAATCTCCCCCACCTTCTTGAAACTCAATCTTTCAAATTTCTTCCCTTCCTCGACTTTCAGCTGTTGGATTTTTATATTTTCGCTGCATAAAAACAGAAAGAGTAATGATAAAAATAATGCCGTTTTCCTCATTTTTTACTGAGACGCTTTTCTGCTTCTAAAGTTTATTATCTACTTAATGAATACACAGACATGGTAGACCCATGTTAATGATTGACTAACTAAAGCCAATTTTCACTTCCGCTCTATGCTGTATCTTTTTACTAATGGGACCCCTTCCTCGCTTTCCCGCACCAGGCAGTACACTTGGCTTTTTTTGACAACGAAAACAATTTCGTCTCTGGGATGGGAGAATTTGGCGATATACCTGCCTTCAGGGTCAAAAACGTCATAAGAGAGATAATCCATTCCGTCTTTTTCCTCATGTTCGTATGTGGAGACATACATTCTGCCTTCATCATCTACGATGAAATACCGCGCAGGAGGAAAATGACTCGGGACTTCAAACGTCATCCCCGGTGGAATCCCCCGGTCTCCGAAGTTTTCATTAATCAGGTCCTCTTGTATCTTTTTTGTTATTCTGACTGGGTCGTAATCCTTCATGATTCTTTTTATTGTTCTTCCTTCGCTGTTTACAACAGTCAATTCATATTTTGAGGTAATAAGCCATATGACTTCATCATCCTGAGTCACATTATGAGAGATCCTGGTCGAAAAGGCTTGTTCAGAAGGGCTCCTTTTTTCTTCAAAGGAGGCAAGAGTAGCGACAGGTTTCAAGTTGGAGTCGAATTTTTTCAGTTCTGAAGTCATAGTCTCTCCATAACTCCTTGTATCCGCATAGATGAAGCCCTTTGAGTCGAATTTGAATGCAATGGATGAC
>JAOUJR010000386.1 GCA_029883145.1 Nitrospirota bacterium | reverse complement strand
AACTGCCTTTGCACTTAGACGTCTATTGTCACACATGGTAACCCTTTCTTTAACGTTATATTCGAATTTTTAATTATAGTATAGTATTTATGGAAATGTTTGTTTCTCATTTTTCTCGTTACGCATATGAAATTAATGAACAGAAAGCGTTTAAGAATTTTAAAAGAAGGCGTCATGAGATCTGGTCCTGCTGTTTTTTGGATGAGCCGTGACCAGAGAGTGAAAGACAACTGGGCTCTTCTGTTTGCTCAAGAACTCGCACTACAACAGAACACTTCTCTCGTTGTGGTGTTCTGCTTAGTGCCAAAGTTCTTAGGGGCTACAATGAGACAGTATGGTTTTATGGTGAAAGGGTTGCAGGAGGTGGAGAAGAGCCTCACAGAAAAACATATCCCGTTTTTTCTGCTTACTGGTCATCCCGAGGAAGAGGTACCTAATTTTATAAACAATTATCATGCAGGTACATTAATCACAGACTTCAACCCATTACGCATCAAGAGAGAATGGGAAGAATCTGTCGCACGGAAGATTGATATCCCTATCTACCAGGTAGACACTCATAATATTGTCCCTTGCTGGATAGCCTCATCAAAACAGGAATATGGTGCATACACTTTGAGACCAAAGCTCCATCGTGCATTGCCAGAATTTTTGGACGACTTTCAAGAACTCAATAAACATTCCTACCCATGGAAAGGGCATGTCACTGAAATTGATTGGGTGGAGAGTTTAAAGACTCCCAATGTTGACCTTCATGTCCCAGAAGTAAGCTGGATTAAGCCCGGCGAGAAGGCCGCCCAACAAGCTATGCGTAAATTTTTAGAAAACAAACTGTTGCGTTACGTCGAACAAAGAAATGATCCCTCCAAAGACGGACAGTCAAATCTCTCTCCTTATCTCCACTTTGGACAGATTTCAGCCCAGAGAGTCGCTCTTGAAGTTTTAAAGACAGAGGCTCCAAAAAAATTTCGCGAAGCCTTCCTGGAAGAACTCATTATCCGCAGGGAACTCTCAGACAATTTCTGTCTTTATAACATGAATTATGACAATTTTAAAGGATTTCCTGAATGGGCAAAAAAGACCCTGAATGCACATCGAAAAGATAGGAAACCGTATATCTATACCATTAAACAATTTGAGAGTGCAAGAACACATGATGACTTATGGAACGCAGCACAGACGGAAATGATAAAAAGAGGAAAGATGCATGGTTATATGAGGATGTACTGGGCAAAAAAGATTCTGGAGTGGACAGAATCCCCTGAAAGAGCTCAGGAAATAGCTATTTATCTCAATGATAGATATGAGCTTGACGGAAGAGACCCTAATGGATATGTCGGAATTGCCTGGAGCATTGGAGGAGTACACGACAGAGCTTGGAATGAGCGCCCTGTCTTTGGCAAAATACGTTATATGAGCTATAATGGTTGTAAATCAAAGTTTGATGTCAAAAAATATATCGAATATGTTCAGTCAATTTAAGGTGAATAATGAAAAAATCAAGAAACCCTATACCGATTAAAGTAAGCAGAGGTAACGTATCTGTCCTTGAGAGATTACGTGTGCTTGATAAAACACAGAAGCATGCTGTCCTTGCAACTGATTCAGACGGCCAACCATATACATCTCTCGTCGCATATGCACTTATTTCTGATATGAAAGGAATTGTGTTTGCCACACCAAAAGATACAAATAAATATAGAAATATATTAAAAAACAGACGTGTGTCTCTTCTCATTGATACACGCTCAAATACAGAAAAAGATTATATGGGTGCTGAATCAGTTACTATCCTGGGCAATGCCCAGCAGGTGAAGAGGAGTAAAAAGCGGTCAGAACTGGCCTCTATACTCACAAAAAAACATCCAAAACTGAGTAAATTTATTGATTCACCAGAGGGAGCACTTGTGTTTGTTGAGATAACGAAATGTATTCATGTCACAAGATTTCAGAGTGTTTCAGAGTGGCATAAGGGGTAAAGAAGGGAGGCTTCAACAATGGGAAAAGTAAAAAGTGCATTTGAAAAAGCAATGGAAAAGATAGCTGAGATTGGAGAACTCACACCAGAAGAAAAAGAAAAGATAAAAGACGAAGAGAAATTAAGATCATTTTTAGCAGAATTTTATAAAGGCCAGATCGATCGAGATGGATTGTGGCAAAAGTTAAAAGGGAGCAACCCTTCCCTCTTAAAAGAAGCGCAACAAAATTTAATAGATTCACTCGGATTAGGGACTACGCCCGAAGAATTTCAACAAAGAAGAGACGGTATTCTCGCTATTGAAACACTCAAGGAAAAGCA
>JAOUJR010000385.1 GCA_029883145.1 Nitrospirota bacterium | reverse complement strand
GTAAAGGTATCAGGATCTAAAGAATAAATGGAGATATTTTGAGCGTTCGCAAAACGAATCAATTCCCTTATGACTTCGTCTCCGTTCATGTTCTTTTTTTTCCCAAGGATGTTGAAGGGGTCGAAAATCCTAACATTCCCTGCTTTTATCCTTCTCTCCTCGGCAGAAAGGTCTGGAAAGCCATCGCTTATGAGTAGAATGGACTTTCTTCCTGGCCTATCTTTTATCATATTAGCGACAGAAAATATTCCTCCAATCGCTTTCTCGAATCTTCCTTTTTCAATGTAGAGGTATTCCTGCTCCAAGACAGGCTGCAATCTTTCTATATATCTCTCGACTTGTGCCATCGGGCCCACGTCTTCAATTCCCACCTCCTGCCACATCTTTAAGGCATCCACGGAATCATCGAACCAGATATTTCCGGAGGCTTTTATGAGAGCCTTTCGTACGAGTTCTTCTTCGGTGGTAAAATTCTGCAGAATTTCTATTCCCTTCTTTTCACTCAATTGAATAACCATGATTTCATTCCCCAGTTTTGCCAAAGAGACAAGCTCATCGACAATCTTTCTTGCTCCCTCTTTGAGGTTTCTCTGCCAGGAGCTGACACCATCAAACACCACAACAAGCTGCTTTTTGGGGATGTCTCGAACGACTTCCTCCTCAGGCTCTTCCTCTAAAACCACCTCTTTTTTTCCTTCAAAGCTTACAAGCTCAAAGGAATTTATGGGGACTTCCCTTTCGTCTTCATACAGTTCAAAATCTTCTTGTGCTAAATCTGTGACAAACTCTCCGTCCTTGGTCACGATGACATCGACTAAAACCAGGCGGACCTCTACCTCATGCTTCTCTGGAGGAAGTTTCTGTTGCTTCTGAGACCCGGAGAGGGCGCAAAAAAGAAATATCAGCGCTATAAGAAATGAATAAACCTGCTTTCTCATTTCCCCCCTTTACTGTTTTTTCTTTATTCCTTCTACCTTCTTTTTTATCTCAGGCTGGTCGGGATTGATCTCAAGGGATTTCTCCCAGGCTCTTAAAGCTTCCTTATGGTTTTGCAGCTGAAAATAGCACTCGCCAATCGAATTCAATGCCGCAAAACTCACTCCCTCATGGGAAATATACTTCAGGTAAAAAGAGATGGCCTCCTCATACTCTCCCAATCCCTGATGGGCTCTTCCTAATATATAGTAAAGATTGTCATCTGAGAGTTGCTTCTCTACGAACGGCATTAACATTCTTTTTACATCCTCGTTGGCTCCTCTGGTTAAAAGCGCTCCGGCATAAACTATAGCAAAATCTTCCCTCTCTGGGTCCATCTCATAAGCTTTCCCCAGCTCGTCCTCAGCCTTCTCCATCTCCCCCTTATTCAGTAATTGCACTCCTCTTGTGAAAGAATAAACGGGATCTCCAGAGCCAGGATACCTCTTGAACTGAATCCAGGGCCTTGTATAAATCTCCGAAGCTACAGTAAAACTTTCTTCCCTAAAAAGCACCTCTTGTTCATCCTTATTCAGCACTGAAACACTTATTAAGTATCTTGAGGGAGGAAAATCAAGAAGAGGGAACTCTTCAAAGAAATTCATTCCAATCCCATACTCTTTGATCTCCCTCTTTTTTACATGTTGTTCCTTCCCACCTTTAAAGAAAGTGTATTTCACCCATCCTCCCTCTCTCAGCTCCTCAGACAATCCGTAGAGCTGGAAGAAAAGATAGAGTGTATCTTGAGGAGTAAATTCTTTCCTCAAACAGGGATAAAGCCTTGTCTCCCCCACTTTGAATGAACTCTTCAAGGATTCCTTATCCTTTTTTCCTCCAAAGGCAAATACTAAATCACCCATCCAGAATGCTTCTCGACTTTCTGGAATGATGATCTCCCTCTCTAAGGAGGTAAACTCTTTGGAAACTGTATTCTGAAGAAGAAGGTTGAACTTGTAATTTCCCGGAACCAGAGGAAAAGAGTCCTGAATGGCCATCGGGATAAGTTTCACCTGCTTTATCTGCTCTTTTGAAAACTCAAGAGGATATTCTTTCTCGTATTGAAAGACTGTCTTTCCCTTTGAGTCTGTGACTCTTCCCGTGATTTTAATATTGGAGTAGTATTTATCTTCATAAGCATTAACAGAAAGATTTTGAGGTTCAATGGAATAATGAACAAAAAAGAGGCCAGGCTCGTCCTGGATAATCTTCACAACAGATGTATTCCCGATGTAATAGACGGAGTGGCTGACCTCAACCACGCCTTTATGCTCGAGAAATTCATAGGTATATTCATCATCGACACTTCTCTGGGGATAGCTGTTAACTTCGCCCAATA